>NZ_JAJCHL010000140.1:0-5440 GCF_020554505.1 Caldibacillus sp. 210928-DFI.2.18 | reverse complement strand
CCCGTTCTCGTCGTCTTTTTTTGGCTGGAAACTCACTTTTTTGGCGACGAGACCCGTTCTCGTCGTCTTTTTTTGGCCGGAAACTCATTTTTCTGGCGACGAGATTCATTCTCGTCACCATTTTGCGGTGGAAAACTTCATTTTTTGGCGACGAAACCCGTTCTCGTCGTCTTTTTTTGGCCGGAAACTCATTTTTTTGGCGACGAAACCCGTTCTCATCATCATTATGGCCGGGAATTACCATTTTTTGGCAACCAAAATAAAAAAACACAGGCAAGTAAACATTCTTCATCTACTTGCCTTAAAATTCCCCAATATGAAAAACCTTTTTATAAGATTGTTACTTTCATTTTAATAGATTTTCTTTTTCCAAGTAACTCCTTGCTACCTCATACGGATTTTTCCCTTTAACATTCACTTGGTAATTCATTTCTCTCATTTCCTCATCGGTAATTCGTCCGGCCAATTTGTTTAGTGCCTTTACAATTTCCGGATACCGTTTAGCAGTTTCCTTTCGCAATAATGGTGCACCCTGATATGGCGGGAATAACTGCTTATCATCCTTTAACACTTTCAGATTATATTGTCGTAATTCACTATCGGTGGAATAAGCATCGACCAAATTAATCTCACCGGACTCTACAGCTACATAGCGAAGTTTCGGTTCCATCGTGACAAGATCCGGAAACTGGATACCGTACAATCGTTGAATCCCTTTATAACCATCTTCCCGATCGGAAAATTCCAATGTAAATCCCGCCTTTATCTGATCCTCGATACCTTTTAAATCCGAAATGGTTTCCAGTCCGTATTGTTCGGCAAAATTGCCTGGTACCGCCAATGCATACGTATTGTTATACTCCATCGGCTCAAGCATAACGAAATCGAACCGCTCCAACAGCCCGTCTTTTGCTTGCTCATACACTTTTTCCCGGTTCGTACTGTTCGCTGTCTCCTTTAAAAACTCGGAAATCGCTGTCCCGGTGAATTCCGGATAAATATCAATACTCCCGGATTTTAACGCATGAAAGACAAAGGAAGTTTTTCCAAGACCCGGTTTTAACTGTACCGACAAATCGGTATTTTCTTCAATTAAAATTTTGTACATATTTATCAATATCTCCGGTTCTGAACCAAGTTTCCCGGCAATGACTATTTTTTCATCTTGGTGACCAATGACCGGGGCAATAAGGATGACGAGAGCCAATATAAAAACAACCCTAATCGATACCAATGATTTTTTATAAGATAGTTGCTCAAATTTCTTTAGTAAGTAATCAAACAAAATAGCAAGGAGGGCTGACGGAATGGCTCCGAGTAAAATTAACTGGGCATTGTTTCGATCAATGCCAAGCAAAATCAGTTCCCCGAGTCCACCGGCACCAATTAATGCGGCAAGGGTGGCTGTACCGACAATTAAAACCATGGCCGTTCGAATCCCTGCCATCATGACCGGCATGGCAAGCGGAATTTCCACTTTAATCAATCTTCTTCTCGGATTCATCCCCATCGCATCAGCCGCTTCAATTAATGAAGGATCCACTTCTTTAATCCCT
Organism: Caldibacillus sp. 210928-DFI.2.18; assembly: GCF_020554505.1. Taxonomy (NCBI): domain Bacteria; kingdom Bacillati; phylum Bacillota; class Bacilli; order Caryophanales; family Bacillaceae; genus Caldibacillus; species Caldibacillus sp. 210928-DFI.2.18. The sequence continues at coordinate 3,884 of NZ_JAJCHL010000140.1, read as the reverse complement.
GTATATGTATTTCGTAAAATCGGTAAAACAGCATAGGCTACAAGGGCAATAATTGCCGGCACCCTGCCAATCCCGAACAGCGGTATGAGAATCCCTAATAATGCCAAAGAAGGAATCGTTTGGATAACAGAAGCGACCCCAATAATACCTTCTGCAATCCGCTTATGTCTTGTTACATAAATGCCCAATGGAATTGATATGAGAACGGCAAAAAATAAAGCGACAAACGAAATTTGAATATGTTCCAGCAAAGCACTAAGCAGTTCGCCCTTTCTCTCCTGTAATACTTGCACAATCTCACTCATCGGTCATCCCCCTTTCCGGCATATGAGCAGATAAAAATTGGATCAAGGTCTGCCGATTAATGACACCAATTTGCTTGCCATCATTTTCCACGACAAGTTGTTCATGGACGCTAAGGAGATCCAAAAGCTCACTGAATGAGGTCGATACCGGAATGACAATGGAGGGATGCATTTCACTTGATGCCAATGGTTGTACCATCGCCTCCAAATCGATGTGATTCGGCCAGTTTCCAAATTTTCCCCCCACAAATTCTCTGACAAAATCATTGGCAGGGTTCGTAACGAGTTCTTGAGGAGTACCGACTTGAACGATTTCCCCGTCCTTCATCATGCAAATCCGATCGGCCAACTTTAATGCCTCTTGCATATCATGGGTAACAAAAACAGTCGTTTTCTTCAGATTCCTCTTTAAATCAATCATATCATCCTGAAGCTTTTCCCGGCTGATGGGATCCAACGCACTAAACGGCTCGTCCATCAAAATTATTTCCGGATCAGCTGCCAAGGCACGGATGACACCAATCCTTTGCTGCTCGCCACCGGATAGTTCATTTGGTTTCCGATCTGCATAGTTTTCAGGATCCAAGCCTACCATATTCATAAGTTCATAGGCTCGCTGTTTCATCTTCTCTTTCGGCCATTTTTTCATTTCCGGCACAACCGTAATATTTTGTTCAATGGTCATATGCGGAAAAAGAGCAATTTGTTGCAAAACATAGCCAATATTCCATCTTAGTTCATGAATATCGTACGCATTAATTTTTTGCCATCGATAAAAATCGTCCCATCTGATAATGGAATTAACCGGTTAATCATTTTCAGTGTTGTTGTTTTTCCACAACCACTCGGCCCGATAAAAACAAAAAACTCACCTTGTTTAATTTCTAAATTAAGGGAATTAACCGCAACCGTACCATCTTCATATCGCTTTGATACATTTTCAAACTTAATCATAAAATGTTCCCCTTGTATTTTTGTTTTAAAAACGCGAACAAATCCACGGAACCAATTTTACCATTTCTTTTCTTATTTTTCTTCCAAGTCGACTTGTCCACCTTCAATCATTTCCTTGACTTCCGTTTATTAAATCTATGTTGAATGAAATTGATGTAAATAGTTATAGAAAACCTCTTGTAAATACATGTGGCCATAACTATAACAGTTCTGTTGTTTGTCAATCTAGCCATGTTTAGGGTTATTGTTTATTAATCAAATCACGCATCAACAGGAAATCGGATTTTCCAAAATATTTTGTTTATTTTATTTACTAGTAGTTTTATAATTTCCTAATAAGCAGAACGATTATAAATTAGCCTTTTTTATATTAAAATATAAGCGATTACTTAAGGGAGTGATTAAATGAAAAATCGTGTGAATTCGGAATTACTACCGGGTCTAGGGTCGTTTCCTGATTTAGAATTACGGCCTGAAACTTTGAAAGCAGCTCGAGAAGGTACAAGCTAATCCCGAAGCTGACATTTCAAAACGTGCTGTAAATGAATATATCCAAGCAGTCAAATATGGTTTTGAGAGGGTCGCACTGAAAAGGAGTCCGAATCCTTAATTTAAGGGCTTTTCTTCCCATAAAGTTGTAAGAGAAAAGGGAACACACGAAGTTAAGTCAAGGGTGTATTATTCTGAAGGTTGATAAGATAAAAGAGGAAACTGAAAAAGAGTACGAATGTTTAATTCGGGACTTACTATCTAGCAGGTTAAAAGAATCGGTAAATAAAAGGGGAAGTGGAGAAACAAACTCATTTCCCAACTTCCTCTTTATTTACACCAAAATTCGATCACAACTTTTATTCAAGTTCCTTTGAGGATTATCGGGTTTTGGAAAATTCAATGCACTAATTTTTCCAATTTAGCTTTTATAAATCAACAGCAATTCCATATCTTTTTCCATGATGATATTTGTCGATAACTTGTTTTTTATACAGGCTTTGGTCAAAATATAGTTTGGCGGATTTATCATTATATTTCGGATCGACGTAATAAACTAATGTGATTTGGATGGATGTGTTTGGTGACAATTTTTTTAGCTGCTCCCCTTCAAATTCCCCTTCCATTGTTTGTTAGTAATCCATACCGTAAGCAAGTTTGGTTTCTATTAGTCTCTGAACCGAAATATCTTTATTTGAAGTATTCATGACTTCCATTGCAACCTTGACCGGTAAAGATTGATCTCCATTTTTATTGTTTTCTTCTCCATACTGAAAATCAATCACTTATAATTCAGCATGGTCCAATTTAATAGAATCACCAATTTTAAACGATTGGATTTCATATGTTTTGGCTACCCCTGCATTGACAGTGTAAACTCGAAAGCCCCAGATAATGAGTCCTGCGAAAATAATGGACAGTAATAGGATCATTTTTTTACTCATTTTTCTACCCCTTGTAAATGGTAATGATCGACTATTTTGCCTTTTTCTAATATGAAAATCTCGTCGGATAAAAATTCCAATTCCTCTTTATCATGACTGGCAATCAGAATGCACTTATTTTTATTTTTTAATTCCAATAATAATTTTTTAGTTCCTCAATTCCTTCCGAGTCAAGAGCATTTGTTGGTTCATCCAATATAATCAAATCCGGTTCTTCCATAATCGCCTGTGCAATCCCTAATCGTTGTTTCATTCCTAACGAGTATTTCCGATACTTCCGCTTATCTTCAGGGTCAAGACCTACCAATCGAATTGCTTCCTTAATTCGATTATCATCAATGAAATTATTTAAACTCGCAAGCATTTTTAAATTTTGAAATCCTGTATATGAATTTAAGAAACCCGGATATTCAATTAATACACCTACACTCGGAGGAAAGGATGCATCTTTGCCCAGTTGTATTCCTCCCACTGTTATCGTCCCTTCAGTAGGTAAAATTAATCCACATAAGGCACGGAATAATATTGTTTTTCCGGATCCGTTTTTCCCCCGAAAACCGTAAATAAACCCTTTATTTAATTCTAAATTAATATCCTTTAAAATGACTTGCTGTTTCATGACTTTAGTGAGATGTTCAACTTTTAGGTAAATTTGATCTGTCTCGGCCATGTTCCATCCCTCCTATTTCAAAATATCTGTCTTCCTATATACAATAAAAATGAAAAATGCTGACAAAATATAAACGAAAACAGAGTAAAAAAAGAAAACGTTAATGAAAGATGATGTTCTAGATCAAATAGATTACTTTTCAATATCATCGAATGAATTGCCGGAAACCATTTCCAGTCTATAAATATAGATAGAGAACCTAATATAGGGGCTGCTGAACGAATCACATGCAGAAAGTCATTTGAGAAATCAACCGTTGAATTCGTTCTCTGAAAAAATTGCACAAAAGAACCTTTAGCCTTCGCTCAAGGTTCATGACTAGGAATTGAAGGCAAACTACGGTTTCACTTGTTTTTTCTAGGCATACTTGAATAAGACCCAGACCATAACTACGTTTGCCTGTGCCGAATTTGCCTTCTACTTCATTTCGTTCAGAGGCATCTATTTTCGTTAGCTGTTTTTGGATGTAGTCTTCCTCCTTGGAAGGGCGTCCAAGTCTTGGACCACTTAGACGAATTCCAC
>NZ_JAJCHL010000014.1:0-50683 GCF_020554505.1 Caldibacillus sp. 210928-DFI.2.18 | reverse complement strand
TTAACTCCATTCCCAAAAATTTAAAGCAGATCATATATTTTTGCCCATACTTTAGACTAAATTTTCTTAACTCCATTCCCAAAAATTTAAAGCAGATCATATATTTTTGCCCATACTTTAGGCTAAATTTTCTTAACTCCATTACCAAAAACTTAAAGCAAACCACCTCTTTTTTAATCAAGAATTAGGCATTCCAATCAGTCCCTTTTAGTTATATGCACATACACTAATTACTGAGATTATAGAGGAGGTTATGTTTATGATTGATTACTACCGGCAATATCAATTCCCCGGCCAAGGACAATTTCCAGGAATGGATCAATTTCAAACCCCGGGACAATTTCCGGGACAGGGGCAATTTCAAACCCCGGGGCAAACCGGACAATTTTTCCCGGGCTTTCCGGGAACAGGTACACAAACCCGAATTGACAGATTAGAAAGAAATGTAAACCGTTTGGAACGGGAAGTCGACCGCTTGGAAAACCGACTTCGCAGAGTAGAAAGACGTTTAGGTTTTTAATTTGAAAAGTTCAGGACACGCACCTAGCGACATACAATCCGGTCAGCTAAAGACATGATTCGTCAACTAACGATCAGCGGGGGAACGATTTCCTCCGCTGATGTAAGTTTGACTCTAACTAGATAACTTCTTTTTCAAACCATGCATCTGTTCAGGAAACAAGAAATACAATAAGCGTGACTTGAAACTCAAGTAAAAATAAATAACCGCTCCTATTATTGCACAGACCAAAATAATCAGTAATGACATGGATTTTGTTTCCGGTGCTATGAATAGGGTGATTAGTTTATAAAACAGAAAAACAGAAATACCCATAATTACATTAAATATAATAATCAAAATCCCCCGTCGGAATACAAGACGATATTTATAATTGGCAAAATATTTTATCACGATCAAATTGATTATGATTGTGACTGAATATCCGATAACGGTAGCATAAATCGCCCCGAACGTTTGAAATCGCTCAATCATCGGTGTATTTAAAATAAGTTTAAACAAAAGCCCTAACAACAAGCTGAACACCGTAAATTTTTGTTGATTTAACCCTTGTAAAATCGCCGCGGTTACGGAAAATAGGGCAAAAAGGATGGCAACCGGTGCATATATCATTAAAATTTTGGTACCGAATGGATCCGGCTTATAAAAGAATGTATAAAACGGTTCGGCCAAAATAGAAATTCCAATCGATGCAGGCAATGTTAAAAACAATAACACTTGAAACGTTTGATTCATTTGTGATTTCAATTGCTTTTCACGATGATTAACAAACGCATCGGTAATCGATGGGACAAGCGAAACGGAAAAAGCGGTCGCCAGTGATACAGGGATAATGACAATTTTATGTGAATTTACGTTTAAAGCTGCAAGACTTGCATCAGCAATTTTTGCCAAACCGATATTTGCCATTGCCTGATTATGGATTAACTGATCGACTAATTGAAATAAGGAATTCGCAATCCCAACGACAACAAACGGAATTGCCGAAATAAAAATCTCTTTATAAATCTCTTTTAGCGATATTTGAATAGTTCCCTTATCTTTTCGTAACAATTCATCCAAATACGGTTTTCGCTTATACCAATACCATAGTAAAACAATTAAACTGCCGATCGCACCAACAAAGGCTGCAAATGTCGCCACTTGGACCGCGGTAACAACAGAACCATGAAATACTTTTAAAACGACAAGTGCCCCGATTAAAAGAAATGCAACCCGAACAATTTGCTCAACGACTTGTGACACAGCAGACGGTCCCATGGATTGATGTCCTTGAAAGAAACCACGTATAAGACTCATAAACGGGACAATGATTAATGCAAAGCTGACTGTCCGAATAACTGACACAACATCATCAGACTTTATTATTTGATCTTTATCTGCAATGATAATATCAGCAAATGTCGGAGCCAATAAATAAAGAATGATAAATGAAGCTAAGCCTGTCAAAAGCATGACAACCAAGCCTGACTTAAATAATTTCCGCCCAACACCATACTCTTCCAAGGCATTGTATTTGGAAATAAACTTGGAAACAGCTAAAGGAATGCCCGCCGTCGCAATACTAATAAAAATCGTATACGGTACATATCCGTAATTATAGAGTGCATTACCATTATCTCCAACCAATGCAAAAAAAGGAATTATGTATATTAAGCCAAGAAATTTTGAAATATATGTACCAAGGGTCAGAATAAACGTACCCCGCATAAATTTTGAACCCATACAATCCCAACCTAACAGTTTTTCTCTTTTAATAATATTATCTGCTCAACATTATGACAAATTTTTACGTTAAAATACACTAATCTAGTTTACATGTTTTTATATTGAATTGACAATTTACTTTTATATTTTTTGCGAACTTTTTAGGGATGAAGCAGATTGAACTACTTTTTATTTTTTTGCCAAATTTCAGGTGATTTGTTGTTGAATTTTTACCTTCCGTTGTTGAATTTGAGGAATCTGCTGATGAATTCGATAGGTTGCTGTTGATTATAGGTGCCCTGCTGTTGAATTTTTCATTTTTACTATTGAATTAAGGCATGTTTGCTGTTGATTTTTCTCTTTTTACTGGTGAATTAGATGGGGGGACTGTTGAATAAATTAAGATATCTTACGGTTGAATTCGGCAGCGGTACTGTCAAATCGCCATGGGAACTGCTGATTTCACCCGCTTAGGTCGACGCTCACTCATCTATTCCGTAAAAAACTAGAATCCACTTTCTTTCCGATGTCCCCTTTTATATAATGAATGAAGTTAATAACCTGATTATGGAAAGGTGATTGTTTTGAATATAGACGTAATCGTAATAGGTGGCGGTCCGAGTGGATTGATGGCGGCAATTGCAGCAGGAGAAACAGGGGCGAACGTGTTGCTTGTCGATAAAGGTGATAAACTCGGTCGAAAGCTTGCTATTTCCGGTGGCGGGCGCTGCAATGTAACAAACCGTCTTCCGATTGATGAAATTGTTAAACATATTCCCGGGAACGGTCGCTTTCTTTACAGTGCCTTCTCTATTTTTAACAATGAGGACATTATAAAATTTTTTGATAACTTAGGTGTAAAGCTGAAAGAAGAGGATCACGGACGGATGTTTCCGGTCACAAACGATGCGAAATCAGTCGTCAATGCATTACTGAACCGATTGAAAGAACTTGGCGTAACGATTAGAACAAATAACCCTGTTGCGGATATCAATTATGAAGACGGTCATGTGGCAGAAGTTATTTTAAAAAATGGTGAAAAAATAAAGGCCCGCTCTGTCGTTGTTGCGGTCGGCGGTAAATCGGTCCCTCACACCGGTTCTACAGGTGACGGATATCCTTGGGCGGAAAAAGCCGGACATACAGTAACTGAACTCTACCCGACAGAAGTTCCTTTACTTTCGGATGAACCTTTTATAAAAAATCGTACATTACAAGGATTATCGCTTCGAAATGTAGCTTTATCGGTATTAAATCCAAAAGGAAAACCGATTATCACCCATCAAATGGATATGATTTTTACCCATTTCGGTATTTCCGGACCGGCTGTTTTACGGTGCAGCCAATTTGTCGTTAAAGCAATGAAAAAATGGAATCTGTCACATGTAACCATGAAACTGGACACAATTGTTGACCGGACCGAAGAAGAAATTTTTCAGGAAATTGTTTCTCATGTAAAAGAAGAACCGAAAAAAGCGGTCAAAAATGCTCTGAAAGGTCTTTTACCGGAACGTTACCTTTTATTTTTATTGGAGCAAGCAGAAATTGACCAAGACCAGCCGATGAACACCATTGCAAAAGAGAAGCTCCGAAAGCTCGCTCAACTTTGTAGGGATTTCCGCTTTACTGTTAACGGTACCTTACCTTTAGAAAAAGCCTTTGTAACAGGCGGTGGAATTTCTATAAAAGAAGTCGAGCCAAAGACACTTGCATCAAAAAAAATGAACGGACTTTATTTTTGCGGGGAAATTTTGGATATTCACGGCTACACAGGGGGATATAATATTACGTCGGCTCTTGTCACCGGAAGACTTGCAGGCTTAAATGCGGCAAAATTTGCTTTAAAACTGGAAAACGAGTAAAAAACCAGGAGCACTGTGTTCCTGGTTTTTTTCAACTCATTTCCGATAAATAACCATCGCCGAAAAACAATAGATTTGATCTTCATCATCTTCTTCATACATTGCCGCAACATGATATTTAATATCTATTAGCTGATCTTCATCAAGTTTTCCTAAAAAATTATTCATTTCATGTTCCAAGTCTTTTTCATGTTCATAATCGAATACCTTTACCTTGACCATTTTCCTTTAACTCCTTTTTTACAGTATAGGAAAATATAAAAATATTGGTGAAAAAGTAGACTAAGTTTTATTGTCCGGATTTACAAGAGAAGTTCCGACAACAAACAAAGCTCTTTCACTTTTCTTATTATCATCATGGCCAAGTTATCCGAATTTTATAACATTTTATTAAAAAATTTTATGAATTTTGCTCATTCCATTCTAATTCACCGGTCCACTCAAGCATTCCGCCAATCATATTGACGACTTTATAGCCATGGCCTTCTAAAAATCCACACACTTGACCGCTCCGATTTCCCGAACGGCAAATGAAAATATATTCTTTATCTTTGTCAAGCTCTGTCATTCGTTCCGGAATTTGCATCATTGGGATATGTTTCGCACCCGGAACCATTCCTTCTGCTATTTCTTCTGGTTCACGAACGTCAATGATGTGCAGCTTTTCCCCTTTTTCTATTTTTACTTCAAGTTCTTCAGGCGTAATGACCTTCATCTTCCATCATCCTTTGTAAAAAATATCATGCGTTCATTTTAGCATAATAGATTCAGTAACGAGGATTAGTTTGACTTGGTTAATTAGTGATGAAATGCATGAATCTTTTATTAAAACAAAATTAGCGACGAGAAAGGGTATCGTCTTCAAAAAAATGGGTGGTTTTCGGCTCAAAACGACGACGAGAACAGGGCTCGTCGCCAAAAAATAGCGGTTTTCACCAAAAAATGGTGACGAGATTCGCCCTCGTCGCCAAAAAATAGCGGTTTTCACCAAAAAACGGTGACGAGAAATTAGTCTCGTCGCCAAAAAATAGCGGTTTTCACCGAAAAATGGTGACGAGAATGGATCTCGTCGTCAAAATTAAGCGGTTTTCACCAAAAAATGGTGACGAGATTGAGTCTCGTCGCCAAAATAGAGCAGTTTTCACCTCAAATTGGTGACGAGATTGGGTTTCGTCGCCAAAATAGAGCAGTTTTCACCTCAAATTGGTGACGAGATCGAGGCTCGTCGTCAAAAATGAGACTTTTCCACCTCAAAATGGTGACGAGATTCGCCCTCGTCGTCAAAAACAAGCAGTTCTCACTCAAAAATGGTGACGAGAACGGGTCTCGTCGTCAAAAAAGGTCACCCGTAAAAGATGACCTTCTTTCAAAATTAATTTGCCACAATATTTACCAATTTTCCCGGTACGACAATCACTTTACGGATTGTTTTCCCGGCCAATTGGGCTTGAATGGCTTCATCCGCTTTTGCCAATTCTTCCAATTGCTCCTTACTGCTATCCACCGGCACCATTTTCTTAGCCCGAACTTTGCCGTTCACTTGAATAACAATTTCGATTTCATTATCAACTAATTTACTTTCGTCAAAAGTCGGCCAAGTCGAAAAAGTAATCGATTCATGATGCCCTAATTTTGACCATAGCTCCTCAGCGATATGCGGGCAAACCGGTGATAACAATTGCAAAAATCCTTCCGCAAATTTTCGCGGTACTTCCCCAACTTTATAGGCCTCATTGATAAATACCATTAATTGGGAAATTGCTGTGTTAAAACGAAGGCCTTCATAATCCTCCGTCACTTTCTTCACGGTACGGTGATATGTTTTTTCCAATTCATCGCCAACTTTGTCGACAATCTTATCAGAAAGCGTGCCATCCTCGTTAACAAAGAGACGCCAAATCCGGTCCAAGAACCGGCGCGAACCGTCAAGTCCGGTTGTTGACCAAGGTGCGGATGCTTCCAGCGGTCCCATGAACATTTCATACAAGCGCAATGTATCGGCTCCGTGGCTTTCCACAATTTCATCCGGGTTTACAACATTGCCTTTCGATTTACTCATTTTTTCATGATTTTCACCGAGGATCATCCCTTGGTTAACCAATTTTTGGAATGGTTCCTTCGTAGGGACTACCCCAATATCGTATAGTACTTTATGCCAGAACCGGGCATATAGCAAGTGTAGGACTGCATGTTCAGCTCCACCGATGTACAAATCAACCGGCAACCAATATTTCAATTTTTCCGGATCTGCGATAAATTGATCATTGTTCGGATCGATGTAGCGGAGATAATACCAGCAGCTACCGGCCCACTGTGGCATTGTATTTGTTTCCCGACGTCCTTTTTTGCCTGTCACCGGATCAATGACTTCCAACCAGTCTGTCGCATTGGCAAGCGGTGATTCCCCGGTTCCGGACGGTTTAATTTCTTTCATTTCCGGTAAAAGCAGCGGCAATTCTTCTTCCGGAACAGTTGTCATGGTACCGTCTTCCCAATGAATAATCGGAATCGGTTCACCCCAATAGCGTTGACGGCTGAACAACCAGTCACGCAATTTGTATTGAACTTTTTTCTGCCCGATGCCTTTTTCTTCTACCCAAGCAATCATTTTTGCAATGGCATCTTGTTTATTCAAACCATCAAGAAATCCGGAATTTACATGCACGCCGTCACCGGTATACGCTTCTTTTTGAATATCCCCGCCGGCAACAACTTCACGGATCGGCAAATCAAATTTTTTCGCAAATTCATAGTCACGTTCATCATGTGCCGGTACCGCCATAATTGCCCCGGTACCATAAGTGGCCAGCACATAATCGGCAATCCAGATGGGCATTTTTTCACCGCTTGCCGGATTCACTGCATAAGCGCCGGTAAATACACCCGTTTTTTCTTTTGCCAAATCCGTCCGCTCCAAGTCAGATTTTGTTTGGACTTCTTTAAGGTACGCTTCAACTGCATCCTTTTGTTCAGCTGTCGTAATTTTCTCGACTAAACCATGTTCTGGAGCCAAAACCGCATACGTGGCACCGAACAAAGTATCCGGACGTGTTGTGAAGACGGTGAAAGTATCGTCGTGACCGTCAATTTGGAAGTTAATTTCTGCACCCTCTGAACGGCCAATCCAGTTCCGTTGCATTTCTTTGATACTTTCGGACCAGTCCAATTCATCCAAATCTTCCAATAGACGATCGGCATATTCAGTAATCTTTAACATCCATTGTTTCATCGGTTTCCGAATTACCGGGTGGCCTCCGCGTTCACTTTTCCCATCGATGACTTCTTCGTTGGCAAGAACTGTTCCAAGCGCCGGACACCAGTTAACCGGCACTTCATCAATATAAGCCAGCCCTTTTTCATACAATTTGATAAAAATCCATTGGGTCCATTTGTAATAATTCGGATCGGTTGTATTCACTTCCCGCTCCCAATCATAGGAAAAACCTAGATCGTTTAATTGTTTCTTAAATGTTTGAATATTTTTTTCAGTAAATTCAGCCGGATCATTACCTGTATCAATTGCATATTGTTCGGCAGGTAATCCGAACGCATCCCAGCCCATTGGATGAAGAACATTATAGCCTTGCATTCTTTTCATACGTGCAGTAATATCAACCGCCGTAAAACTTTTCGGATGTCCGACGTGAAGACCTGCCCCTGATGGATAAGGAAACATTCCCATTGCAAAAAATTTCGGTTTACCTTTGTCTTCGGTTGTTCGAAATGTATGATGTTCTTGCCAATAGTTTTGCCATTTCTTCTCGATTTGTCTATGGTTGAAACTCACTGAAATTGCCTCCTTTAACTTTTTCAATTATCCTCCATTTTGACCAATAGCTTTCTTTTCAAAACATTCACAAATAAAAATCCCCCCATCCCAAAACTGATTTGGGACGAGAGGATTGTCTCCCGCGGTACCACCCAATTTAATATATATCAGCATATAATGCCGAAATATATTCACTTGATTAGCCCGTAACGTGGGTCGAGCCGGCAAATATTACTCAATTCATATTTGCAACTCAGAGGCGAGTTCATGTTGCTGATGACTAACTCCCACCGACCGTTAGCTCTCTTTGAACAACAGCGGACATTACTACTCCTCGTCACCGTTTTTATCCAGTTAGTATGGCAATATTATAGTGAAAAATTTGGAAAAAAGCAAGCAAAGTTCGAGGAATTTCGATAATTCACCCCGCTCATTAACAATCAACAGGGGCCATCTATCTCTCACTTAGTAAAAATGAATCGGACATTTGCAAAATTGCTCTTTTCCTTCCCCTTATTATCCCGAGTTTTGAGACTGAAGTTTGATTTGTCGTTAAACTCGGGATAAACTTACATTGCCATGCTATCGGGATTAAACTTTGTCAGTGGTAGGTGACTGAGAACATAGTTTTTAAAAGCTTATCTGGTCGAAACGAATTGATAGTTAAAGTCAATTTCAAAACCGAGATCTTCCAACATTCGTAAATCGGCTGAATCTGCTTGACCTTCTGTAGTTAAATAGTCGCCAACAAAAATTGAATTGGCCGGATATAACCCGAGCGGTTGCAGACTGCGTAGATTTACTTCTCGACCGCCTGCAATCCGAATTTCTTTTGAAGGATTGACAAACCGCATCATCGCTAATACTTTTAAACAATACCGGGGATTTAATTCCTTTGTTCCTTCCAAAGGGGTCCCGCTTATGGCATTTAAGAAATTTACTGGAATGGAATCAGCATCTAAAGCTTTTAAACTGAAAGCCATATCAACGACGTCTTCTTTCTTTTCTTTCATACCAACAATAATTCCTGAGCATGGAGAGATTCCCGCCTGTTTTACCCTTTCAACAGTATGTATCCGATCTTGATAGGTGTGGGAAGTGGTAATTTCGGGATGATGTCTTTCTGATGTGTTTATATTATGGTTATAACGATCAACTCCGGCTTCCTTCAGTTTTACCGCTTGTTCCGGTTTTAAAATACCTAAGCATGTACAAATCGTTAACGGATATCGCTCCTTTATCTCCTTGACAGCTGCAGCAACGGTTTCAATTTCGCGATTACTTGGTCCTCTCCCACTTGCAACAATACAATACGTACCTATTTTCATATCATAAGCTTGTTTCGCACCGGCTAAGATTTCTTCTTTTGATAACATCGTATATTTTTCAATCGGTGCTTTGGAAATGCTTGATTGCGAACAGTAGCTGCAATTTTCCGGACAAATACCTGATTTGACATTTTTTATTTTATTTAACTTCACTTTATTTCCATAATAATGGCGACGAATGATATATGCACCGTGAAGAAGTTCCAGTAATTGTTTATCAGGTGTTAGTAATATTGTTAATGCCTCTTCATATGTTATTTCCTTGCCATTTAGTACTTCATATGCCAGTTCTTTCCAATCCACAAAATTTCCTCCTTTTCCCCTTGTTTCTCTGTCAAAGCTATGCACCTAATTTCAATTTTTTGAATTGGCCTTTTGAAAGGATGGAAACCCGCATGCGATGAGCAAAGATTCCGGCAACTACTGCAAGAATAATGTCTTTAGGAAGCGGCGGCAACATCCAAAGCCATGCCAATCCATATGAAAATCCGTCCGGTGCATCTGCCCAAAATTTATAAGCGAAATACATCCAGTTCGTCCCGAATAAATAATTAATCGCAGTGGCAACTAATGATGCAAAAACATACCATGATACAGTTTTTTTCTTTTCAATAATTTTTCCGCCCACGTAAGCAGCCAAAATGAAAGAAAGTATAAAGCCAAAGGTTGGGCTGAGAAGTGAACCAAATCCACCGCTAAAACGGGCAAAAACCGGTAATCCGACAAGTCCCATAAATGCATAAACACTTGTCGTAATCGCACCTAGGCGACTCCCTAGTATTAAACCGGATAACACGGCAAAAAATGTTTGTAAAGTGATCGGCACCCCACCTACTACCGCAAAGGGAATAATGGATGTAATATTTGCCCCGATTGCAATTAAAACAACAAACATACTAACCAATGTGATTTCAATAGTTTTCATTCGCGTTACCTCCTTTAAACAGTTGATATTTTAAAAATAATGAATAAGGAGGTATTTGTCAACTTATTTTTAGTATTAGTTAACATATTTTAAAAATAATTTTTAGTTCGCCTAGTTCAACAATGTTACCCGGATTTAACAGTACAGGAGCGATTTCAATAGTGACATCACGATATTTCAACAACAAGATTCCCAATTCAATAAAACTACCTATGAATTCAACAGTAACCCCCGCCAATTCAACAGTAAAAGGAGAAAATTCAACAGTAGATAGACGGGAATTCAACAGTAAATAGAAAAAATTCAACAGTGCCATACCAAAATTTCAACCGCAAAAAATCGCTGCCCGAAATGAGGCAGCGATTCAGTGAAGACAGCTTTACACAACTTTTGTCTGAAATTTTTTGTCCAAACCTTTATCATAAAAAATCGTCGTAAACATTGAAATAACGTACAGAAAAAATAAAATAATAATGAGGATAGACATCCCAAAATGATCGACAAGAATACCACCTAAAATTGGTCCGACCATCCTTCCTGCGGTTGCAGCACTGTTAATAATACCTTGGTAAAATCCTTCTTTCCCTTTTGGTGCCAATTGATCTGCGATAGTCGGAATGGCCGGCCAAACGAGCATCTCTCCACAAGTCAAAATAATCATTGCAGACATAAAACCGCTGAAATCGTGAGAAACGGCAACAACACCAAAGGAAACCAAGAATATGAAAGTGCCGATGATAATTTGTATTTTTAATGATCGGGCAAACTTTTTCACAAATACGGCCAATAGCGGTTGTGCCAAAACAATTAATGCACCGTTCACTGTCCATAGAAGGCTGTATTGCTCAAGGGAAATATGAATTTCTTGGGTGTACGTTGCAATTGTTGTTTGCCATTGAACATAGGCTATCCAGCAAAGCGCATAACCAATAGAAAGAATAAGTAAGGCACGCATATTCCGTCTATAATGATGTACATTTTCACCTTGAATTTTTATGGAGGAGATTCCACTGACAGCCTCATCGGAAATATTTCGGTAAGACATAAATGCAATGATAAAAAAGATAAGGTATAAGACCATATTGGAAATAAAAATTAAATCAAAAGAAATAGATGCAATAAAGCCTCCCATTGCGGAACCGATAGCAACACCGATATTTGCCGCCACATACATCGCATTAAATGCTTTTCTACCCCCATCTTTCCATGCTGCACCGGCTAAAGCGTAAATGGAAGGGTTGACGATCCCGGAGCCCAAGCCGATAAAAACAAGTAAAACCGCATAACTTGGCCAATCATGTGAAAATGTTAGAGCAATTAATGCGGCCAGTGTAATTCCGGCACCGGTAATAATGGCCTTAAAACCACCAATTTTATCAAACAAATAACCGCCTAACAAATTCCCAATGACCGAAGCTGCCGCATTTAACATTAAAACAAAACCTGCCAAAGATAACGATTTTCCTAAATAGTCGTGTAAATAAATGGTATTTAACGGCCATAAAAAAGAGCCTCCGGTAGTGTTGATCAAATGACCAATAAAAATAAACCAAAACGGACGAGGCATGAAAAACACTCCTTATAAAGTTTCATCCGTGGGATCATTCTCCCGCGGATAGTTAGTTGAACCAATCGGACCTTTATGGACATCTCAAAATCTTGAGGTGAGGTCACACTGCTCAATAAGGTGGGATAAGAATTTTTTTAACAATATATTTAAGTTCACAAATTATTGTAGGAGTTTTTTTATAAACATGCAAAGAAAAGTTTTTGTGCAATAATATTTCTTTTTACATCAAATCATAAATATATTCAAAATCATTTTACGGTGACTGCCGAACCTTCAGGCGTTGGCAGAGCCGCAAGAGCACTTATACTTAATTCTTAAAATTTCCCTCTACGTCGAAATCGCTTCTTTGCTGGAAATTTATACATTCTTAACGTACAAAAAAGGGTACCTAGAGGAATAAAGAAAATAATTCCTCATTCCAGGCACCCTCAAGTTCATTAATGATGGTCGAGCAATGTCATTTCATTTTGCAAAGATTGGATTTGTAATCTCATCCGATGAAGACGGTCTCTTTGCACGGCATTGGCACTCCTGTACACGGCCATTAGTTCATTATATTGGTCTTCCAGCCTTTGTTGTGCCTCACGATATTCCTGATCATGAAAGTGCCCTTGTTTTGAACCGTCAATTAACTGTTCTTGTGCAAATTCAACCGTTTGCTGACATTGGTAAAGAAAATCCTCCATAGACTTTCTTGTTGTCATCCACGCTCCTCCTCAATACCATCATTCATGTCCTTTCACATTTATTTTCCTCGTTTCATTGTAAATGTTGTCTCTCAATTAATGGGAAAATTGTCAAACACGATTTTTCCTTTAAGAACATGCAAGATATGAATAGGGATGATAAAATGAAAGTTATGGAATAAGTTAGTCATAAAAAACGCTCCTTATAAAGTGAAACTTCCATCAGTAGGGATTTGATGGTTAGTTAACCAATCAGACGCATGCGGGCATTTTCTTTGTAAACTATAATCTTGAGGGTGGGTCTTGACTCGCCGTTAAGATGCGATAAAACTGAAAGGAAGTTACGTTACGCAATGAATCCATTTCCGTATACAAATGATCATAAACGATACCATACTTGGAATTATCATCTAAGAAACCATTTTGGCCATAAAGTTTTTAAAATTTCGTTGGACGGCGGGTTCGATTGTCCAAACCGGGATGGCACGGTCGCCTATGGGGGCTGTACGTTCTGCAGTGCGGCCGGATCCGGTGATTTTGCCGGTAATCGAGTTGAACCGATTGAGGTCCAATTTCAGTCAATAAAAGAAAAAATGCATCAAAAATGGAAAGACGGAAAATATATCGCTTATTTCCAAGCTTTCACCAATACACATGCCCCCGTTGATGTTTTACGGGAAAAATATGAGACGGCACTCAAGCAAGACGGTGTTGTCGGTTTATCGATTGCAACAAGACCGGACTGCCTTCCCGATGACGTCGTCGAATATTTAGCTGAGTTAAATGAACGGACCTATCTTTGGGTTGAATTAGGTTTACAAACGGTCCACGAGCAAACAGCCAAACTCATTAATCGCGCCCATGATTTTCAAACCTATGTAGATGGTGTTGAAAAATTGCGCAAACACCATATTCGCATTTGCAGTCATATTATTAACGGGCTGCCAATGGAGACACCGGAAATGATGATGGAAACCGCAAAAGCAGTCGCAGCTCTTGATGTTCAAGGAATTAAAATCCACTTGCTCCATTTATTAAAAGGAACTCCAATGGTAAAACAATATGAAAAAGGAATGTTGAAATTTTTAACCTTTGATGATTATGTCAATCTTGTTTGCGACCAATTAGAAATTTTACCCTCGGAAATGATTGTTCATCGGATTACCGGTGATGGTCCGATTGATTTAATGATTGGTCCGATGTGGAGTGTAAACAAATGGGAAGTGCTGAATGCGATTGATGCCGAATTGGAACGGAGAAACAGTTATCAAGGGAAGTTTTATCATGCACCTGTTGATCAGGAAGTGCATAGGGTATGAAGTTAGAAAAAATCTTGCCCTATTCACATTCTTTGTTGGAAAAAGCGGCTACGACGGGTGATGTTGTTGTTGACGCCACGGTTGGTAACGGCAATGACACAATTTTCCTAGCCAAATTGGTCGGGCCGACGGGAATGGTTTTTGGCTTTGATATTCAGCAGGAAGCGATTGAGCGGACGAAGGAGAAATTGGCAAATAATGGTTTGCACGATTCGGTTATTCTGTTCCAAACCGGCCATGAAAATTTGCTGGATTGCATTCCGGATTTATACCACGGGAAAATTAAAGCGGCCATTTTTAATCTTGGTTACTTACCAAATGGTGATCATTCAATCGTTACAAAACCGGAAACAACAATTACAGCCACTGAACAGCTGTTAGAAATAATGGATGTGGAAGGGATTATTGTCCTTGTGATCTACCAAGGCCATTCGGAAGGGAAAATTGAGAAGGAAGCTTTACTTCAGTTTGTAACAAATCTTGATCAACAAAAAGCACATGTATTACTTTATCAATTTTTAAATCAAAAAAATGACCCGCCATTTATTGTTGCAATTGAAAAACGGTAAGGGTGAAGTAAAAACCTTTTGGGAAGTAGCCAAAAGGTTTTTCTTTACTGTCTGATAGTGAGCACTCAAAAAGCTAATTGAATATTTTCCGTGTCGCTAAATGGCCATTCGTCCTGTATCTACGTTAAAAAAAACATTTTTCATCCTCTGTAGTGTAGCCCGCTACATGGGACCTTGAGAATTTTATCACAAAATCTATTCAGTACCAATCAAAGCATCTCATCCGCAATCAACGCATATGACTTTAGCTTATCTTGAAAGTCATAAGTGATTGAAACGAGCATGATTTCATCTGTTTGGTAAAGTTCACTTAATTCTTCAAGCTTTTGTTTGATTTTTTTCGGATTCCCGACAATCATCCGCTTCCGATTTTCCTGAATTCGCTTAAGCTCAAAAGGACTGTACCGATAACTTATCGCTTTTTCCGGACTCGGTGTTCCTTTCGATTCCATACCTTGCTCCAACATAATCATACTTAAATCTATACTTGATGCAACTCGTTCTGCTTCTTCATCCGTTTCGGCACAAATAGCAAATACCGCTACCATATTTTTTGGCTTCTCCAAATAGTTTGACGGAGTAAAATTATTTATGTAGTGATTCATGAACGATACCCCGCCCTCGCCATTAATAAAAAGGGCAAAATTGTAGGGCAACCCCATTTTTGCCGCCAACACGGCACTTGCCGGACTGGAACCTAACATCCAAAGCTCCGGTACAGTCTTAACCATTGGAGATGCCTTCAAGCCATATAAAGGGTTCGTCTCCGGAAGATCATCATATAAATATTGCAGCAATTCTTCTACTTTTTCGGGATAATCATCGACATTCCGAGTACGACTTTTATTCAAAGCAATTGTTGCACGCGGCATTCCACCGGGAGCACGTCCGACACCTAAATCAATTCGTCCCGGTGCCAATCCAGCCAGTACACGAAAATTTTCGGCAACCTTATACGAACTATAATGCGGCAACATTACGCCACCCGAGCCGACTCGTATATGCTCAGTTTTCGCAGCCAAATATGCTAACAACACTTCCGGGGAAGAACCTGCTAAACTATACGTATCATGATGTTCTGATACCCAAAATCGGGTGTATCCCCATTTTTCGGCAGATTGAGCTAATTCTACCGTATTTTTCAAAGCTTCCTCGGCACTTTGCCCTTCTGATACCGGTGATTGATCTAAAATACTTAGTTTTAAAGACATTTTTCCATCCTCCTTAAGCGTTTTTGTTCAAATGATATGAATTCGCATATAGTGGAAAATTTCAAGTTTTAAGTATTAGTTCGCAAGCCGAAAAAATTTTATATTTTTTCGGTGACCAGAGACTTCGATAGCATTACCTCGCAAGCGAAAATGATTTTTCGCTGA
The DNA here is from genome assembly GCF_020554505.1 of Caldibacillus sp. 210928-DFI.2.18. NCBI lineage: Bacteria > Bacillati > Bacillota > Bacilli > Caryophanales > Bacillaceae > Caldibacillus > Caldibacillus sp. 210928-DFI.2.18. The sequence continues at coordinate 35,052 of NZ_JAJCHL010000014.1, read as the reverse complement.
TTCCGGCTCTCCTCCTACCTATTACTGAGTTTTCCTTGCTTGATATTTTCGATAGGCTTTTGCATTTATATAAAAGAAGTAGCTTTTCGTACCACCTAATTTTAATAATTTTTGTGACAGTTCCTTTAACGATTGTTGTTCATCAACTTTCCCGTCGGATAAATATAAACCAAGTAAGCCGCGATTAATTAACTGATGAAATTTCCGATCCGGTAATTCCTTCGTATGTGTATCTGCCTCTTGTAAAAATAATCGAAACCTACGATACAGCTGTTCATGATTTTTATAATAAAAACAAAAGTTCAAATCACCGCCTTCCCGATCTTCTTCCTGGTCAATGAAATAATCGAGGAGGATGTGGAGCCCCTGAATATATGGAAAATAACCGTTGCGAATGGCTAATCCATCTTTTTCGGTAAAATCATCCCGCGTCGCATAGGCAACTAAACAAAAAATCCCTAATGTTGAACCGGAACAAGCGGAAAATTCAAACCATTCCATTTCCGGGAGATTCGTTTTTGACTCGTTAAACCATTTTTGTAACCGGGGAATCCGCTCCTCTACTTTCACATGTTTATGTACCTGTAAATCACAGTAATACTGGCATAGCTCAATTAAATATTCTTTAATCATTGGGTAATGCTTTATTTTTTTCAATACATTTTGGCAAGTTGTTACCAATTCCTGCAAATAGTTGCCATCCTCTTGATCATCCCGGTACCTGTAATAGTTCGTTCCCCCTTTTCCGACAGTCAATGCGGTTATCATGGATTCATGAAGTGCTCGAAAATCTGTCGGGTCTTGTGAATTGGAACGATCACATAAATTATCCAAATAATCACTGATTGTTTGATAAGCAATAATGAAGGATATAACTTTCGGATAGTTTTTCTCTGCCAAAAGAGCCAATATTGATCCACCTTCACAATGGAATCGTTTATTCTTAATACTTAAAAGCGCCTGTTTTCGCAATTCTTCATTCGGTATTTCATTCGCCCGCTTTTTCCAATAGTCTAGTTCCTTATGAACAGCTGGAAAAATTTTCTTATATGAATGAATCATTAACGTTATTGGGCCAGATGGAACTGCCACTTGATTCGCCTCACTTATCACTTATTACAATATAGTTTTTTTATATAAAGTATATTATATCGAAAAACAACTTGAATTTGTAATGACCTGTTTTTTCCGGCGTAGTTTTCTTTATTCTAACTTTACTCCTATGTTAAGCGTGAATAATTAATTATTATCATGTAAAATAGACTAGGTAGATTTTCATGAAGGGTGGAGTTGGATGTATAAAATATATCCCTATAAAGGGAAATACCCAAAGATTGCTGAAACGGCTTATTTGGCTGATTTTGTTACGGTAACCGGAGATGTGGAAATTGGGGAATATTCCAGCGTGTGGTTTCAAACGGTAATTCGTGGTGATGTGGCGCCGACAAAAATCGGGAATAACACAAATATTCAAGACTTATGCATGCTTCACCAAAGTCCCGGTAATCCGTTGATTTTGGAAGATAATGTGACAATTGGCCATCAAGTTACCTTGCATAGTTGCATCATTCGTAAAAATGCGCTTGTCGGTATGGGCTCCATTGTTCTTGATGGCGCGGAAATTGGCGAACATGCTTTTTTAGGTGCCGGAAGTCTTGTCCCACCCGGCAAAAAAATTCCGCCACATACAATGGCTTTCGGCAGACCGGCAAAAGTAATCCGGGATTTAACTGACGAAGATTATGAAGAAATGAATCGGATTTACAAAGAATACCGGGAGAAAGGGCAATATTATAAAAATTTAAGAGACAATTACTAAAAAGACCGGATACCTTATTTCCCGGTCTTTTCACGTACTGCAAACTATTGAATAAAATCCACCTTTGGACCAAAGAACTCATAGCGAATATGGTGTTCAGGCAAACCCATCTGATTTAATATTTGAACAACAGCTTTCATAAAGGGTACCGGTCCACATAGATAACAAATAGTATTTTTAGATACAACCTTTTGTAAAAATGAAAGATCGATATAGCCGATATGATCACAGTCGGTCTCCTCAAGATTTTTTTGTTCTAAAACTGTATAAACTTTTGCCTTGTTTAGTTTTTTCGCAAGCTCCTTAACATAATCACCGAACGCTTGCACATTTTCGTTTTTGGCAGCTTGGATAAATGTGATTTCACGTTCGCTATTATCCTTAACCAATGTCTCAAACATACTTAATAACGGCGTAATTCCGACTCCACCGCTAATGAATGCGACAGGTTCAGTTTCTTCCGTATTTAATACAAAATCTCCAGCCGGTGCACTGATTTCTAGTTGATCCCCGACATGTACATGATCATGTAAATAATTCGATACCACACCCAACGGTTCACATTCATTTTCCCGTTTTACAGAAATGCGGAAATAATCATTCCCGGGTGCACATGATAAACTATAATGGCGATTATGTTTGAATTTTTCATCGGGTATGCTTAGGCGAACTGTTATGTATTGCCCGGGTAAGTAAGTTGGAATAGATGCGCCATCCGTTGGTTTTAAATAAAAAGATGTAATTACTTCACTTTCTTTAATTTTATCAATAACTGTAAATGCTTTAAAGTCAGTCCAACCGCCTTTTTGTAAGCTGGCTTCCCGATACATTTCCCCTTCAACTTGAATAAATACATTGGCAATTTCCTCATACGCTTCTGCCCACGCTTGCAAAATTTCATCTGTTGCTGCTTCACCCAATACCTCTTTAATTGCGGCCAATAAGTTTTCACCAACAATCGGATAATGTTCCGGTCTAATGCTTAAAGCCCGATGTTTATGGGCAATTTGTTTTACTGCCGGTAAAATTATCTCTAATTCATCAATATGTTTTCCTGCAGCAATGACTGTGTTGGCTAAAGCAGTCGGTTGAGTTCCTCTTCGTTGGTTCACATGGTTAAAATAATTTAACAGTTCAGGATGATTTTGAAACATTCTTTTGTAAAATGTGCTTGTAATCGTTGTGCCATATTCCTCTAATACAGGTACGGTTGATTTTACAATTTTGACTGTTTTTTCAGATAACACTGTTTCCATCTCCTTTAACATGTAAATTAAATACATCTTTAATCTAAAATAATTCTCTCTTTAAAACAATATTTAAAATACATCTTTTAAAAAACGTTCACAATTAATAAACTGGTACTTTAATCAGTGGAAGAATTGATTGTCAGTTGAACAAATCGGATATATGTGGGTATCCCCTCTCCTACCTATTTTGCTCGTTGACTATAATTTTTTATGGCCTAACCTTGCTGTTATCAGTTGGATTTTCTCCATTCCCCACTCATGATCAGTATTGAACCAAACGGACGTATGCGAACAGTTCATCCCCTACCTTCTTTATAAACTCGAAAATATTGAGATGGGGATCTTCCTGCCCGTTAAAATAATAAATGTAGTATAATTGAGATAGCCGTAGTGATAATAATCTATCCATGCAAAATCTATGATTGGTGATGATAATGAAACTGACTTCTTATACAGATTATTCTTTACGAACATTGATCTATTTAGCTTCACTTGAAACAGATAGACTTTGCAATATTCAGGAAATTTCAGATGCCTATGGTATTTCAAAAAATCATTTAATGAAAGTGGTTCATCACTTAGGAAAGCTTGGAATTATTGAAACCGTACGGGGAAGAAACGGGGGTTTTCGTTTGGCCCTTCTACCCGGCGACATCAATATCGGTAAACTTGTCCGGCAAACAGAAGATGGTTTTTATTTAGTTGATTGTTTTAATCCCGACACCCCGAATGCTTGTGTCATTACTCCGGTTTGCGGACTTTCTCATATATTAAGAGAAGCTTTACAGGCGTATCTTCATGTTTTGGATAAGTATACACTGGCCGATATTGTAAAGTCGCCCGAGGCCTATCGGGAATTACTATTTAAAGAAATACAATGAGTAGCAAACCATAGTTATACAAATCTAAAATCAATTTCTAAAATCTCTTTATTAGGATTTAACTTCTCCCATGGACTTTATAACTCAAGAAAGGGGCTGTCCAGAAAGTCATTTTTTCGACTTTTGGATGCCCCTTTCTTGTTTAAAAAACTTGATAAATCAATATTTTAAATGATTCGCTATTAGAAGTTCGCCACAATAGTTATCTCATTGCTGCTTTTTTCAATAACTCAGCTTTATCCGTTCTTTCCCACGGCAAGTTTATATCCGTCCGACCAAAATGTCCGTATGCCGCTGTTTGTTTATAAATCGGTCTGCGTAAATCAAGCATTTTGATAATTCCGGCCGGTCTTAAGTCAAAATGTTTACGGACCAAATCAACTAAAACTGCTTCATCAACTTGCCCCGTCCCGAATGTATCAATAGAAATTGAAACCGGTTGGGCAACCCCAATCGCATAAGCAAGCTGTACTTCACATTTATCGGCAAGTCCGGCTGCAACAATATTTTTCGCCACATAACGAGCTGCATAAGAAGCGGAACGATCCACTTTCGTCGGGTCTTTTCCGGAGAACGCACCGCCACCATGATGAGCATAACCCCCATATGTATCGACAATGATTTTTCTCCCCGTTAACCCGGCATCACCTTGTGGTCCACCGACAACAAAACGGCCAGTCGGATTAATAAAAAATTTCGTTTTATCATCAATAAACTCGTTTGGAACAACCTTTTTAATAACGAATTCATGAATATCCTTTTTTATCTGATCCAAATTTACTTCCGGGTGGTGTTGTGTTGAAATAACAATTGTATCGATTCGAACCGGTTTGCCATTTTCATCATATTCTACAGTTACTTGAGTTTTCCCGTCCGGACGCAAATATGGAATAATTTCTTCTTTTCTAACTTCAGCAAGCCTCCGTGCCAGCCGATGCGCTAATGATATCGGAAGCGGCATCAACTCACTCGTTTCATTGCAGGCAAAACCAAACATCAACCCTTGGTCACCGGCACCGATTGCTTCGATTTCATCATCAGTCATCAAGCCTTCGCGCGCTTCCAAAGCTTGGTTAACGCCCATCGCAATATCCGGTGATTGTTCATCGATGGCTGTCAATACGCCACAGGTCTCTGCATCAAACCCATATTTTGCCCGCGTATAACCAATTTCCCGAACCGTATCCCGTACTATTTTTGGAATATCAACATAAGAAGTTGTAGAAATTTCTCCAAATACAAGCACTAACCCGGTTGTAATGGATGTTTCCGCAGCAACACGGGCATTCGGATCTTCGCTTAAAATCGCATCCAGAATCGCATCTGATATTTGATCGCAAATTTTATCCGGATGTCCTTCCGTTACCGACTCTGAAGTAAATAGATGTCGTGTCCCCATAATTTTCCTCCTTAAAATCGCGCTGGCATTCATTTTATATAAGCAAAAGCCAGCTTTTTATTTGAAACGGATACAAGCCAATGCCCAGGATCAACATCGGAACGTTTTTAAAACATCTGCTTTATTATATTAATAAGCATTCCCCATTCAAATTGGAGATATAATTATACAAAAATCTAAAGAAAACTCGGCGACTGCCGAGCCTTTAGGCGAAAGCAGAGCCGTAGTTGTACTTATGCGCTAGGAAAGTAGAAATTGAAAAATTTCTACTTTCCTATTAGCAAAAAAAAACACCTTCCCATGAGGAAAGGTTGCGCACGTCTTCCTTTCACTCTTATCGTTCAAGGAATCACCTTGCATCGGTTAGCACCTTACTTGCAAGAAGTAGGTTGCCGGGTTTCCTCGGGCCTGTCCCTCCACCATCTCGGGATAAGAGTATCCGTTATAGATAAATCATACATGATATGAGAAATATGTCAATTGTTTTAAACAGAGATTAAAAAAGTTTTTTAGAAAACCAATTCAATTCCGTTATCTAAATTAGAAAAATGAGCTTAAAAATGAATAAAAAATGGAGCAATTTTTTTCTTTGAATAGTATAGACTAATAAAATATATATGTTATACTATTTTCGAAGGATATGAGAAAATAACAAAGGGGAAGGTTTACTAATGAAAATGGTAAGTACGGTAAACAGTCTGTATGAATTAGTAAATGGAAATAATATTTTAGTACAATTATCCGTTCCACAGTTAATGGAAAAAATTATTAACAATAAAGAAGGCTTACTAACTGACAAAGGTGCAATCAGTGTAACAACCGGGAAGTATACGGGGAGATCACCGAAAGATAAATATATTGTTCAAGAAAACTCTGTGCTGAATAAAATCGATTGGGGCAGTGTCAACCAACCAATCTCAAAAGAAGTATTTAACAGATTGTATCATAAAGTTTTGCATTATTTAAAACACAAGAAAGAACTGTACGTGTTTAAAGGATTTGCCGGCGCAGACAAATTATATCAACTGCCAATCCAGGTGATAACCGAATATGCATGGCATAATTTATTTGCCCATCAGTTGTTTATCCGCCCAACCGAAGAAGAATTGAAAAATCACCAAAGTCAATTTACAGTTATTTTTGCACCGGATTTCAAAGCTGATCCGGTCATTGATGGCGTTAGATCGGAAACATTTATTATTATTTCTTTTGAAGAGAAGGTTGTTCTGATTGGTGGAACAGAATATGCCGGTGAAATGAAAAAATCAATTTTTACAATTATGAACTATTTGCTTCCCGAGCAAGATATTTTCTCTATGCATTGCTCTGCCAATGTCGGGGATGACGGGGATGTTGCACTGTTCTTTGGCTTATCCGGTACCGGTAAAACAACGCTATCAACAGATAAAAACCGGCGTTTAATCGGGGATGATGAACATGGCTGGTCGAATCACGGCGTGTTTAATATTGAAGGCGGATGCTATGCGAAGTGCATTCATCTATCCCGGGAAAAAGAACCGCAAATCTATGATGCGATTAAATTCGGGGCCGTTTTAGAAAATGTTGTAGTAAACGAGAATACAAGAATACCGGATTTTGATAATGGTAGTTTAACGGAGAATACACGGGCCGCTTACCCGATTGATGCGATCGATAATATTGTTCAACCAAGTGTAGCCGGTCACCCGTCAACGATTATTTTCTTAACGGCCGATGCATTCGGCGTACTTCCACCGATTTCAAAATTGACAAAAGAACAAGCCATGTATCATTTCTTGAGCGGGTATACAAGCAAACTTGCCGGGACAGAACGTGGGGTGACTGAACCGGAAGCGACCTTTTCCACCTGCTACGGTGCACCGTTCTTACCTTTACCGGCCAAGCGTTATGCGGAAATGCTCGGCAAAAAAATTGATGAGCATAAGGTGCAAGTATTTTTAGTCAATACCGGTTGGACAGGCGGCGTTTACGGTGTAGGCAACCGTATGAAGCTTGCTTACACTAGGGCAATGGTGCAAGCTGCGATTGAAGGAAAATTGAAACATGTGGAGACCGTCAAGGATGAAATTTTTGGACTTCATATCCCGGTTCATGTTCCCGGTGTTCCGGATGAGGTGCTTTTACCGAATAAAACATGGAAAGATGAATTGGCCTATAAAGGAAAAGCAAAAGAATTGGCAGGGAAGTTCCGGGAAAACTTTAAGAAATTTACCGATATTGATGCAGAAATTGAGAAACTTGGAGGACCAATTGCGTAATAACTGATAGAAAAAACAAGGACCGGATATGGTCAGCAATCCACCGTTCACGTTTACAGGGCTGTCCTAAAAGTACAACTTTCTAAATTTTATTGTTAAAAGAATAGATTCGGTTTATTTTCGTTTCAGTGGCGGACGCTTTCCGCGGGCACGGCCTCAGCCGCTTCGTCGCTCGTTACCTCGCTCCTGCAGGGTCTTCGGCTCGTGCTGTTCCCGCAGGAGTCGCCGCCACCTTCACTTCAATCAAACTATTTAAATTAAATTAATTTTTGACTTTCTATACAGCCCTGTTCTTTTAATTGCTCCCAACATGGAATATCATTTGTCATTCTTTTTGCCAAAGTCGATCTTCTCTCAAGTCTAGCCTTTTATAAAACCGCTTCGGCAATGAGCTTGTCGAGTTTACGGATATCGACTCCTTTTTTTACATTCACTTTAATATGGCCGGCTCTTGTCCATAATTCTACTTCGGCATTAACATCCAAAAAAGTGCCTGCATTTTCAGTCGACCACATATTGATTGATGAATAAGGAAGCGAGTATATTTCAACCTTTTTCCCGGTTATTCCTTGAGCATCTCTGACAATTAATCTTTTGTTTGTAAAAATGGCACTGTCGCGAAATGTTTTATAAGCAGCAACAGCAACTTCCCCTTCCACCAAGATGTCTTGAACGTCATTTGGAATCGGACATTCGGAAATCAGCGTCCATTCCAAAATTGCTTGTGTTTCAGCCATAAATAATACCCTCCTTTTATTCTTTCATTCTATTTAGGATTGCACATCGACTTCTGGAATTTTCCATTTAAAAAAAGCATACCATGAAAAGTGTGGCCCAACATATTGTATTTTGAGCGTAAGTTTTTAGAAAAACCAGCTTTTTTTGTGTTTACTTGTGCCTTAATTAATTGTTTTTAATGCTGTCAACCTGTATATGATCGTTGTTTTTCCTTCAGACCATTCCAGCTTGTTAATTACACCTGAGCCGACAATTTCATCATCTTCCATTCTTTTCACTATTAAAGATGTATCCAATGGAAAAAGATGATATCCTTCTTTGACAATTTGAAAATAGTTTTCTTTTAAACGTGTTTCTTTTCCTGTAATGACAATTACCGACTCCAATTGAACCGGCATACCCATAAAAAAACCTCCTTATTTTTGTTAGTTTTCCTTTATATAAAAAATGTGTAATCAAAGTTTGAAGACAATCCGGTACATCTCAATTATATCATTTGTCATATTAAATATACGCCTTATCTGACAAGAATCCCTGCAATGATGTGGAATGCTAATGTAAAAGTCGTAACTTTTCACATGCTCGTCCCTTTTAAAAAAAAGGCATTCACACATTTTTTTCAACTTCATACAATAATGTAACAAATTGACTCAATCATTTTGGAGGAATGAGTATGAATAAGTTGATGAAGAGAGGTTTGATCCTTCTTGTAACAGTAGTTGCTGCAATTGGATTAACGGCCTGTAAACAGGAAGATAAACATTTACAAAAAATTCGTATTGCCGAAGTTACCCGCTCCGTTTTCTATGCGCCACAATATGTAGCCATTGAAAAAGGTTTTTTTAAAGAAGAAGGGCTCGATATTGAACTAACAACTGTTCCGGGCGGTGATAAAACGATGACTGCCCTGATTTCTAACGGAGCGGATATTGCTTTAGTTGGAGCAGAAACAAGTATTTATGTAAACAGCCAAGGAACTGAAGATGCAATCATTAATTTTGCCCAACTGACACAAACAGATGGAACTTTTCTTGTTTCGCGGGAACCAATTGACAATTTTACTTGGGATATGTTAAATGGTTCAACATTCCTCGGACAACGAAAAGGCGGGATGCCACAAATGGTCGGAGAATTTGTCTTAAAAAAACATGATATTGACCCGAAAAACGATCTTGAACTCATTCAAAACATCGATTTTGCCAATATATCTTCCTCCTTTGCTTCCGGTACAGGTGACTTTGTTCAACTATTTGAACCGACGGCCAGTATTTTTGAAAAAGAAGGAAAAGGTCATATTGTTGCTTCATTTGGAAAAGAAAGCGGCCATGTTCCGTACACCGTTTTTATGACAAAAGAAAGCTATTTAAAAGAAAACAAAGAAACAGTTGAAAAATTTACTCGGGCGTTATATAAAGCACAACAATGGGTTTATGAACATTCATCAGAAGAAGTGGCAAAAGTAATTCAGCCATTTTTTGAAGATACGGAGCTGGACATCCTTACGTCCTCCATTGAGCGTTATAAAGAACAAAAATCGTTTGCGGAAAATCCGTTATTGGATAAAGAGGAGTGGAATCATTTACAAGATATTATGGAGGAAGCCGGAGAACTTCCGGAACGATTGGATCACAGTAATTATGTGAATACGGAAATAGCCGAAAAAATTACAAACGAGTAATATACATCAAACGAAAATTATCATTAGTTGCCGAAAGAACAATGAATCATGTAGATAATCTTTTATTTTTTATCCCAAAAATATTCTCGTTTAGTACTTTTATCCAATTATAAAAACCGTATTTGAATATATTGAAGTATCGGGAATTTTTTCAAAAAAAATAAGGAGGCTGAAAAAATGAGCTTTTTGGAGATTCAAGATGTAACCCACAGTTATTTTTCGAAACAATCAAAGACGACAGCTCTTATTGATGTTAGCCTCTCCATTCAAGAAGGTGAATTCATATCTTTTCTCGGACCGAGTGGATGTGGAAAAACGACATTATTATCCATCATTAGCGGATTAATTGAACCAACTATTGGTCATGTTTTACTGGAAAATGAAAAAGTAACCGGGACGAACAAAAAAACAGGCTATATGCTGCAACAAGATTACTTATTCCCATGGAAAACAATTGAGGAAAATATTTTCATCGGTTTAAAACTAACAAAGCAACTAAATGAAAAAACAAAACAAAATACTATTACCCTTCTTGAAAAAATGGGATTAAAGAATGTAAGTAAACAATTTCCCTCCCAGCTGTCGGGCGGCATGCGACAACGGGTAGCACTTGTTCGTACACTTGCGACAAATCCGAAATTATTGCTTCTTGATGAACCATTTTCAGCACTGGATTTTCAAACAAAATTAAAGTTGGAAGATCTCGTTTTTTCGACATTAAAACAATTTCAAAAGACAGCTATCCTTGTCACTCATGATATTGGAGAAGCGATCGCAATGAGTGACCGAATTTATTTATTTACTAACCGCCCCGGTACAGTCCACCGTGTCTTTCATGTACCTGATGAACTAAGAAGAGAAATCCCTTTTCATGCTAGAAGTCATGAGCAATATTCGGATATTTTCCAGGAGATTTGGAAGGAGTTGGAAGAACTTGAGCAAACAAACGATGATTGAACAGCTCCATCGAGATTACAAAAGGTCATTGACCAGAAATAAGCGTTGGGTCCACTTTTTCCAGATTATTATCTTTCTCACATTCTTTGTTTTATGGGAAATTGCCAGTCGCTTTCACTGGATCGACCCGTTGATTTTCAGCTCACCATCCAAGGTATGGGAATTATTAAAGGAAAATATTTTAGATGGTTCTATTTTCCCGCATATTTGGACCACTGTATTTGAAACGATACTGGGCTTTATAATCGGGACGGTTGCAGGTACAATCTTGGCTGCGATTCTTTGGTGGTCACCGTTTTTGTCAAAGATTTTGGATCCATACTTAGTTGTGTTAAATGCGATGCCAAAAGTGGCAATCGGCCCGATCCTGATTGTTGCCCTTGGACCGACCATGACGTCTATCGTTGTCATGGGAGCGATCATTTCCGTTATTATTACAACCATTGTCGTTTATACGTCCTTTCGGGATGTCGATCAAAATTATCTGAAGGTCCTGCAAACATTCGGTGCAACAAGATGGCAATGTTTTAAAGAAGCGATTCTTCCCTCTTCCTTTCCAACCATTGTTTCAACATTGAAGGTCAATGTGGGGCTAAGTTGGGTTGGGGTTGTTGTCGGCGAATTCCTTGTTTCTAAACAAGGACTCGGTTATTTGATTATATATGGATTTCAAGTGTTTAACTTCACCCTTGTCATGCAATCCCTATTCATCATCGTCATCTTTGCCACCATCATGTATAAGTTGGTTGAATATATAGAGAAAAAAATCGTAAAAAACGGATAACAATCGTTGTCCGTTTTTTTTTAAAGTATACAAAATGGTGAATAGCTTTTTAAAAAACTTTATCCGGACGATCTGGGCATTTCTTAAAGTACATGATTCTCTTTAATAAATGCAATACATGATTGGATGACTTCATCTTTCATAATGAAACTATATTCATCCGTTAAACTTTCAGGTGTTAATGATGCCGAACTTAGAACCGGGCCATCCGTTTCAAAATATTGGTCATATTTTTCCATGCTTTTAATTTTTGCATAGTAAACGTTTTTGACAAAATGCTCATTTGAGCCAATAACCTCATATTGACCAATATACAGTAAAGAATCGATTATTGCCCCGGTTTCCTCCTTCACTTCACGAATCGCCGCATCTTCGGGTGTTTCCCCTGGTTCCACCTTACCACCCGGAAATTCCAGTCCTCTTTTTTTATGTCTTGTAAACAACCACTGATTTTTATAACGGCAAATGATCAATACATGTTTTGGTTCCATGGCAAAAGCCTTTTTGGAAAACGATAAGTGCACGGTATTTCCATTTACATCTTGAAACGTCTTCATTTCCTGTCCCTCTTTCCAACCTTCTCCACACATCTTATCATATAAACTATAAATGGTCCGAATGATCGCTGTTTAGAACGCCCATTGATTGAATATGATTTTTTGTTTCCTTGTCTCCAAGTTCATACAACAGCGAATACATTTCCTTTATTCCATTATCATATATCTCATTCTGTCTGTCATGATGATATTCTAAAAAAGGGATATGTGAACGGACAAACGTTGCTAAGTTCGCCTGATGAAGATTGTTAAATATTTCTCTTAATTTTTTTATATCACTATCTGCCGCATGGATTACATAATGATATGTATCCAATTCACTTTTACTTATTTCACCATTTACTATATCTATATAGTATTTTTGTGTTTCCATCAATCTTTCACTCCCTGCAAATTTTTGCCTTTTCAAATATCATAACTAGTTTTACATCAAATAATTACACATTTCCTAAGTTAAAATTTTTAAAATTTATTGACTAAATAATAAATCAGCTATAAAATTATCATTACAAATAATTTTTGAAAATAACTTAGAATGATTTTATTTCATTTAGGAAGGAAGACAACAAATGAATCAAGTCTCAAAAATTGATTTTATCAAAGCAGAGAAATTAAAAGAAAAACCGGACCCGGATACGCTTCAATTTGGTAAAAACTTTACAGACTATATGTTCATGATGGATTTTGATGGAGAAAACGGTTGGGTAAATCCGATCATCAAACCGTTTGAGTCGATTACATTATCACCGGCATCTTTTGTATTCCATTATGGTCAAGCTGTTTTTGAAGGGTTAAAGGCTTATAAAACCATTGATGGGCGTTCAGTCATTTTCCGACCGGAAAAACATATCGCTCGCCTGAATGCTTCTTGTAAAAGATTATGTATTCCACCATTAGACTCTGAATTAGTATTGGAAGCCTTGACCACACTTGTAGAATTGGAAAAAGATTGGATTCCGGAAAAAGAAGGCACCTCATTATATATACGGCCTTTTGTCATTTCCACAGAACCATATCTCGGTGTTCGGCCTTCATACCATTATAAGTTTATGATCATCTTGTCGCCGGTAGGGGCTTATTATTCAGACGGACAATTAAATCCGGTAAAAATTTACGTGGAAGATGAATATGTTCGTGCGGTTAAGGGCGGTGTCGGTCATGTTAAAACCCCGGGAAATTATGCAGCAAGTATTTTGGCCCAAGAAAGAGCAAACGAGGTCGGCTATGAACAAGTACTTTGGCTCGATGGCAAGGAAAATAAATATATTGAAGAAGTTGGAAGTATGAATATCTTCTTTAAAATTAACGGAGAAATTTATACCCCGAAATTGAACGGCAGTATTTTACCCGGGGTCACGCGTGATTCCGTTATCCAAATTGTACATGATTGGGGAATCCCGCTCCATGAAGAACTAATTTCGATTGATGATCTTTATGAAACATATCAAAAAGGACAACTGGAGGAAGTATTCGGTACAGGAACGGCTGCAACCATCTCACCGGTGGGAGAACTAAAATGGGAAGAACATGTGATGACGATCAATCATTTTGAAACCGGCGAATTTGCCAAAAAATTATATGAAACAATGACCGGTTTCCATTACGGTAAAATTGAAGATAAACTCGGTTGGATTAAAGAATTATAATCAAGAAAACTCGGCGACTGCCGAGTTTTCTTTAAATGGTGTTATAAGTTTGTTTATTTTTACATATAGATATAAAATATAGGTAGTAAGGCTGACAGATTGTTTGTTCGATGATTGCTCCCAATTACAGATAAAGGAGGTTTTGGATCATGAAGTTCGTCGATGAATTATATGATTTTTACAAAAAGAAATTGACTGCTGACGACGAAGATATCGAGATTTTAGTAAGTTCGATCATGCAGGAATTATCCAAACAAGATATGTTAAACATTCTTTCCGAGCTGAATCAGCAGGAACTTTATCAAATAACCGGTACATATATAGCCTATAAATTGCGAGAAAAACTAGTCCAAGATCAACAATTAGGCTCAATTCATGACAAGGATACATATATTCATTAATAAAAACGGCTGTTATTGGTAATAACAATACATATTACCAATAACAGCCTTTGTCATTTGCTTATTTTCCTAAAAAAGCTTTAAACATCCAAATATGTTTTTGGAAGCTTTCACTGATTCCCAGTAATAAATCGGCGGTTCCTTCATCATCACCGGCCAATTCCATTGTAGCTGTTAATTCCTTGTCTATCGTTTCTAAATCGTTAACAAGCTCTTCCACCATTTCAACATCGGTTCCGACTTTACTTGCTTCTTTCACTGTAGCAAGATCGAGACATTCTTTTAATGTGGAAATTGGTTTTTCATTTAATTGTAATAACCGTTCAGCAATACTGTCGTTATGTTCGGTTACTTCATTATACAGTTCTTCAAATTTTGCATGTAAAGTAAAGAAGTTCGGGCCTTTCACAAACCAATGGAAGTGATGAATTTTCATATAAAGTACATTTAAATCCGCAACCAATTTGTTCATATTTTGTTTTAATTCTGCGTTCATAATAATTCCTCCTTATTTATGACACATTTCTTTATATACTTTTTTCAGAACATGATACAATTATGTAAGAAAAAAGCAAATAAAAAAATCATATTAGAGAATTAGGAAATTTTTACTAAGTAATCCTTAATTCTCTATAGCTTTATTTTAATACAATTACTTTGAACAAGCTATAGATATATTTTGAACATTTCCCAAAAAGGATGAAGCAAACAATGTTAAAAAACATATTTATCGGGCTCATTCGTTTCTATCAAAAATTTATTTCCCCGGCGACACCACCAAGCTGTCGATTTTATCCTACTTGCTCCCAATACGGTTTGGAAGCAATTCAGCGATTCGGCGTATTAAAAGGCGGCTATTTAACGGTTAAACGAATTTTAAAATGCCACCCTCTCCATCCCGGTGGTATCGACCCCGTTCCACTTGAATGGTCGTTTCGGTCTAAAAAAGCAGATGCGAATGAAAAGAATTCGAACCCAAATATGAAAAAAGTTGAGAAATAAAGAAAAAAGTTTCCCACCTTAACGGGCAGTAAACCCTCCCCAAGATTTTCAAGTTTACAAAAAAATAGGTGGGGGTTCAACTAACCATCAAGACCCAAGTTTCTTTTTCAAATTTTTTCTTGCATAATGGAAAAAAATAAATTATGATATTAATATGCTAAATCGTAATTATTCCGATTTATAAATCACCAATTATTTAAGGAGGAATTTATGGGTAAAGGAAAATTAGCTATTCTCACACTCACTTTTATTTTTACCGTTATTTTAAATGGTTGTGGACCAGAAAATAAAACAAACTCTGCCGACACAAAATCAGATGGAAAAATTTCCGTTTACACGACCGTATTCCCGTTGGCTGACTTTACGAAAAAAATTGGCGGTGATTATGTTGATGTTCAATCCATCTATCCGCCCGGTGTTGATGAACATTCCTATGAACCGACACAAAAAGAAATTATTGACATGGCGAATGGCGATTTATTTTTTGCAATCGGATATAACCTTGAAGGATTTGTTAAAAAAGCACAACCGATTTTAAAAGAAGAAGGAGTTAAGGTTGTTCCGGTTGGGGAACAAGTTCATCTGGCAACACATGAAAATGACAACGTGCATTCAGATCATGCAGAACATTCAGAAGATGAAGAGCATGGACTTGATCATGGCGGCGTGGACCCTCATATATGGTTAGACCCAGTTTATTCCATTGAGCTGGCCAATGCAATTAAAGAGAACTTAATAGAAAAAATGCCCGAACAAAAAGAAACGTTTGAAAAAAACTTCGAATCCTTAAAAACTCAGTTGGAACAGTTAAATAAACAATTTACAGAAGTTGCCAACCAGGCAAAAGTGAAAAAATTTATTGTTTCCCATGCAGCCTACGGATATTGGGAAGAACGCTACGGACTCGAACAACTCAATATTTCCGGCATATCTACTTCTCAAGAACCGACGCAAAAGCAATTAATGGCAATAGTCGATGAAGTAAAAGCCAATCAATTGAAATATATTCTCGTGGAACAAAATGTCCACAATAAACTTGTTGATGTGATTCAATCTGAAACAAATATTTCAACACTGCCGATTCATAATTTATCGGTTTTGACTGAAAATGATCTGAAAAACGGTGAAGATTATTTCTCATTAATGGAGAAAAATTTGGAAACATTGAAAACAGCATTAAATGAATAGTCCAATTAGCACTCAAAAAGGTCCCCGGAGAAATTATTATTCCCAGGAGACCTTTTTATTGTTTAGCCATTCTTTTAACACTCTGCGAAGGACTTTATTCGCTGCGTTTTTCGGTATTTCATTCAATTCAATCCACTGCTTTGGAACTTTATACTTTGCTAATTTTTTTACACAAAATTCCTCCAACTCGATATTTGTCACTTGACAGCCATCTTTTGCGACAAAAAATGCCACCGGAATTTGTCCCCAAAAAGAATCTTCCATTCCGACCACACTGACCTCTTTTATGGCAGGATGTCTATGAATCACGTTCTCAATTTCAGAAGGATAAATATTTTCGCCACCGGAAATAATTAAATCCGAACGTCGATCTAAAACAAACAAAAATCCTTCTTCATCCAAATAACCGATATCCCCGGTATGAAACCAACCATCTTTTGTAAAACTTGTTTGATTCGCTTCATTTCGATTAAAATATCCCTTTGTCACATTCGGGCCTTTGACAACAATTTCCCCTACTTGATTAGGCGAGGCAATTTCGCCATCTTTTTCAATGCGAATATCACTAAAAAATAATGGCTTACCGGCAGAACCAAGTTTTCTAATACTATCTTCCGGTGCCAACGTAACAATTTGTGAGGAGGTTTCCGTTAATCCATAGGTCTGAAAAACGGGAATATTTTTCTGATTACATGTTTCTAAAAGGCTCAACGGAACCGGTCCCCCACCGGTCAACATACAACGAAATGAAGGATGATAATTTCGGCTGCCAAGTTGCTGAATCATTCGTTGGAGCATAGTGCTTACCACTGACATGATTGTTGCTTTTCCGTCAACTAATGCTTGATTAATATTTTCCTCCTCAAATTTTTCAAACAATACAATCGGAATCCCGTATAAAACACTTCGAATTAAAGTGGAAAAACCGCTAATATGGAAAAGCGGTACAGCAGTCAACCAGGCATCGTTTTCCTGTAAACCTAAATTCAATGCAGAGCCAATTGCACTTGACCAATGATTCCCGTAAGTTTGCAAAACCCCTTTAGGTTTGCCTGTTGTTCCCGATGTATACATAATGGTGCAAACCTCATCAAACGGAAAATCAGCCACTTCTTCAAAAGACTTGCTTCCATAATGATGAAATTTTTCAATCCATAGTATCGGCTTAGAACAAAATGATTCTATTGCTGAACATTGGTCCGTGAAATCCGCTTCACTAATTAAATATTGTGCACGACTGTCTGTAATTTGAAAAATCAGTTCATTCGCTTGAAGCCGACCGTTTAATAAAACGGCCGGACAACCAAGCAATTGTAAAGCATGAAGAATAACGACCATATCTAGATGATTCTTTAGTAAAACCGCAACATGGTCACCTTTTTGCACTCCGGCACTATGGATTTTTTCCGCTGCTTCTTTTGCCTTTTCGTACAACGCTTGAAAAGTTATTTCTTGACCATTGAAATGGACAGCAACTCGGTTCGGAGTTAAATATGCCCGTTTCCGTAACCAGTTCGGAATTGTTTGAAAACCTGTCATTTTTCCACCTGACTTTACTTTAATGCTTGAGGATGAAAATTGAAGGGGCTCAGTTCAGCCCCTTGTCTACTTGATTTTTACGGAAATCTCGGGAATTGGTCAAAGTCCGGTTTCCGTTTTTCTTTGAAGGCATCCCGACCTTCTTTTGCCTCATCCGTTGTGTAAAATAATAATGTTGCGTCCCCTGCCAACTGTTGAATACCTGCCAACCCGTCAGAATCAGCGTTAAAGGCAGCTTTTAAGAAACGGATAGCTGTCGGACTCTTTTCCAAAATTTCTTCACACCATTTCACAGTTTCGTCTTCCAACTGTTCTAACGGTACTACCGTATTGACAAGTCCCATTTCCAGTGCTTCCTGTGCATTATATTGGCGGCATAAATACCAAATTTCCCGCGCTTTTTTATGACCGACAATTCGGGCCAAATAACCGGCACCATATCCGCCGTCAAAACTGCCGACTTTCGGACCGGTTTGTCCAAAAATGGCATTGTCTGCAGCAATCGTTAAATCACAGACAATATGTAATACATGTCCGCCACCAATGGCATACCCGGCTACCATTGCAATTACCGGCTTTGGAATTACCCGGATTAGCCGTTGCAAATCCAAAACATTCAGGCGTGGAATATTATCTTCACCGACATATCCTCCATCCCCACGGACCTTTTGATCACCGCCGGAACAGAATGCTTTATCGCCGGCACCGGTTAAAATAATCACCCCGATTTTCGAATCATCACGGGCGTAACTGAATGCGTCAATCATTTCTGTAACAGTTTTTGGTCGGAAAGCATTTCGAACTTCCGGACGATTGATCGTAATTTTGGCAATGCCATTATAGGTTTCATAAATAATATCTTCATATTCCCGTTCACGAATCCATTCTCTCGCCATTATAATCCTCCTTCTTTAACTGTATTCACGAAAATTTATTGGATATTTTAACAAAATGTCCATATTTATTTTACCAAACTTATCCCATTTTTCCACGGGATTAACCCGGGGAAGAGCAAAATTTGTTTTTCCATCTTATTTTTTCATTTTTATGAGGGATATTTCTTGAACTTTTATCCTTTTATTAAAATTGCACGTTTTTACTATACTGATCCCGCTTTTCTACGTGATTTGCTTTTAGAATCTATCTCTTAAATTTGATACTTCCATTTAATATTGTGAGTTTATGATCATTCTATTTCCCCGGAAACTTTTTTCGATTATCTGCTAAAGTCCGATGTTCTGATGTTCTTTACCGGATAATCTTATTTCCAACAATTACATACAGATTCGCTGAAAAAACTTGTCTATTTAATTGACACAATTGTACCGAATCCATAAACTGAAGATAGGGATGTTCACAAGTTTTTCAAAAATATTTCTTTTAGAGGAGAGAGTTTTATGCAACCTGGGATTCAGTCAAATCAGGCAAACTTGAATCCTAATAAAAAGGAATGGCAAGTATGGTGGCAGCTGACGAGACCGCATACATTAACCGCATCATTTGTGCCTGTCATTTTAGGAACGGTGATCGCCTATGAAATAACGCCAATCAAATTCGATCTGTTTCTTGCCATGCTAATTGCCAGTTTATTAATTCAAGCCGCTACAAATATGTTTAATGAATACTATGATTATAAAAGAGGGTTGGATAACGAAAAGTCCGTGGGAATTGGCGGTACCATTGTTCGTGAAGGAGTTCACCCAAAAGTAATTTTAAATCTTGCCATTACTTTAATTGCCCTGTCTGTTTTATTAGGGGTCTATATTTCCATGAACAGCAGTTGGTGGGTAGCACTCGTCGGGTCGGTATCCATTCTTATCGGTTATTTATATACCGGCGGACCTTTACCAATCTCATCAACACCCTTTGGCGAGTTGTTGTCAGGTTTATTTATGGGAATAAATATCATCTTGATTTCATTTTATATCCAAACGGGGACAATCACTGCAACAAGTATTCTTGTCTCTATCCCGACTACGATTTTAATTGGGGCTATTAATCTATCGAATAATATTCGTGATCTGAACGGAGACAAAGAACATGGTCGAAAAACCTTGCCGATTCTGGTCGGACGGGAAAATGCCATCAAAATACTGGCAGTTGCTTTTCTTATTTCTTATTTATGGATTCTTGCACTAATTTTATTTGCAGATTTATCTCCATGGTTACTTGTTGTCTTTCTCAGTTCACCAAAAGCTTATCAGGCAGTAAAAAAATTTATTGGAAAGACGATTCCCATTGAAATGATGCCGGCAATGAAAGCAACCGCCCAAACCAATACCTATTTCGGATTCTTACTTTCAATTGGGTTTATTATTTCATATCTTTTTTAAAACAATGGTTTATTCATATGCCCATCCAATTGGTTCAACTAACCATCAGTGGGGAAGAAAACCCCCACTGATGGAGTTTCACTTACTTTTGTTCTCCGTTACCATCTGAGTCAATATTTCTATCAATCGATCTCCTGTTTCAGTTGTAAGAGATTTCCCACCTAAATCCCTCGTTAAGTACCTTCCTTCTTTTAATAGGACTCTTATGGATTCAATAATATAATCTTTCCAATTACCTTCATGAAAATATTCCATCATTTGAGCAACAGACCAAATTGCGGCAAGCGGGTTCGCAATACCTTTCCCGGCAATATCAGGTGCGGAACCGTGAATGGGTTCGAACATTGGTGGAAATTGCCTTTCCGGATTAATATTTGCACCAGCAGCAAGACCAAGCCCTCCAGTAATGGCAGCACCCAAATCTGTAAGAATATCGCCAAACAAATTGGTCGTTACAACAATTTCAAATCTTTCAGGTTCCTTTATAAAATACATACTCGCGGCATCAACTAAATACGAGTACGTTTTTACGTCCGGATATTCCTGACTAATTTCATTGAACACTTGATCCCAAAATACCATTGAATAATTCAATGCATTTCCCTTACTGATACTCGTCAACGATTTTTTTTGGCGTCGTGCTTCTTCAAAAGCATAACGAATAATTCGTTCCGTGCCCTTTCGAGAAAAAACACTGGTTTGCAACACAACTTCTTCCGGGGTTCCTTTATTCATCCATTCACCAACGCCGGCATACTCACCTTCACTATTCTCTCTAATAACAAGAAAGTCAATATCTTTTTCACTTTTATCCTTTAATGGTGTTAATGATTGATTTAATAACGTTATCTCCCTTAAGTTGACATACTGATCAAATCCTTTTCGAATTTTTAACAACAAGTCCCATAACGACACATGGTCCGGGACGCTCGGATGACCCACTGCACCAAGATAAATTGCATCAAAATCTTTTAATTGTTCCAAACCATTATCGTCCATCATTTTTCCGTTCTTAACATAGTAATCACAGCCCCAAGGGAACTCTTCAAATTCAAAAAATAAGTTATTATCGATTTTATCAATTGTTTTTAATACTTTTACACCCTCCTGAAGAACTTCTTTTCCAATACCATCACCAGGTATTAAAGCTATTTTCAAACGTTTCATTATAAACCCACCTTGCGAGTTAATATTCGATTTTCTTTCAGTTGCAATGATATTCGGGAAAACTTAAGTATCATTAATTTCGAACCGGATTATCCGAACAATTGGTTATAATTAACCATTGTAGACGGTTTTTCCCCTTTTATCGTTTTTATTAAATTTTCCGCAATAATTTCTGAAGTCTTCCTTGCAGCTTCAACACTTATTCCCCCCATATGAGGAGTCATAATTACTTCATCCAATTCAAAAAATGGGTGATTTTTATTCGGGGGCTCTTCAGAAAATACATCAATTCCCGCTCGAAAGATTTTTTTCTCTTTTAGTGCTTCATATAAATCGATTTCATTTATGATTCCGCCTCTTGCTGTATTAATAAGTACAGCAGTTGGCTTCATCATATGGAAAAATTCCTTGTTTATCATGTTCCTCGTATCGTTGGTTAATGGAATATGCAAGCTAACAATATCGCTTTCTTTAAATACTTCATGAATTGATGTTGTTAGTTTCAAATCCAAAGATTTTGCTATTTCCATCTTTTTTTGGTTCATTTCACGGACATAGGCAATCACTTCCATATCAAAACCAACACGCATAATTTTCGCAACTTTTTGGGCAATGGTACCGAAACCAACTAATCCAAGTGTTTTTCCCTTCACTTCATAAGTAAATTGACCATCACGGAAATTGAAATTCCCTTTTTTAGTTTCTTGATGAAATTGAATGAGATTTTTCATTGTTGCCAAAATTAAACATACCGTATGTTCAGCAGTTGCCTGACTATTTAATTTAGGTGCATGTAGTACAGGAATACCTTTTTTCGTCGCATAGTCCACATCAATATTATCTAAACCAACACCTGCCCCTGAGATTGCCTTAACATTTTTACACGCATCAATGATTGCTCGGGTAATTTTTGCAGGCGCGCGCAAGATGATTCCATCAACATCCTCATTGTCATGTAAAAACCGAATAATTTCCTGTTCATTAAATGTAACAAATTTCGTTACTTTGGCACTCCTTTTTAAAATTTCTTCACCATGAACATGATACATGGGCAGAATTTGGAGAATATGGATTTCACACATAGAAAACCTCCCGTAAATTTATTGGAGCTTATAAACAATGGAATTTCCGGCAATCTTATTATATTAATATAATGATTCTACAACAGTTGTAATTCCTTGCCCTCCACCAATGCAAAGTGTGACTAGACCGTACTTTTCTCCTCTTCTCTCCATTTCATACAGCAATTTTGTCATTAAAATCGCACCTGTAGCACCTATCGGGTGTCCGAGTGCAATCGCTCCACCGTTAACATTTACTTTATCCACGTTCAAATCCAGTTCTTTGATGACGGCTAAAGCTTGGGCTGCGAATGCCTCATTTAATTCGATTAAACCGATATCTGCCAAAGTTAACCCACATTGTTTTAAGGCTTTCCTTGTCGATTCAACAGGTCCGATTCCCATGATTTCCGGGGATACCCCACTTACGGCTTGTGCAATGATTTTTGCCTTAGGTTTCAGTCCATATTGCTTCACTTTTTCTCCACTCATCATTAAAATTGCAGCCGCACCATCATTTCTTCCGCTTGAGTTTCCTGCCGTTACCGAACCGTCTTGTTTAAACACTGCGGGAAGCTGTCTTAATTTTTCTGTTGATGTTAATCTGGGGTGTTCATCAACTTCAAACAATATTGTATTTTTTCTATTCTTTATTTCAAAAGGTACAATTTCATCTTTAAATCGTCCCTCTTTAATTGCCCGGTCGGCTAAAATTTGGCTGCGATGGGCAAATTCATCTTGCTCGTCACGGGAAATACGATATTTTTCCGCTAAGTTTTCTGCAGTAAGTCCCATTGTTAAGTTTCCATATTTCTCCCTTGGTTGTGAACAAGGCTGACTTTCTGTATTTGGATCAAGTAATTCACCGTTTCCGGCACGGTACCCAAATCTGGCATGACGCAAATAATAAGGTGCAGTACTCATACTTTCCGCTCCACCGGCAATAATCACATGAGATAAACCGAGCATGATTTGCATATGTGCATTATTAATGGCTTGCAGTCCTGAACCGCATTGACGGTGAACAGTATACCCGGTCACGGTGACAGGCAACTTCGCACGTAATGCAGCTAACCGAGCTAAGTTCGATGTGTCGGCACTTTGTTTTGCTTGACCTAAGATGACCTCGTCCACTTCCACCTCTTTTCCATATCGATATAAAACCTCTCGAATAACCTTCTCAGCAAGTAAATCGACGGTTACATCTTTCAATGTACCCCCAAGTTTTCCAATTGCAGTACGAACAGAACCAATGATATACGAATCTACCATTTCCTTTACCCCCGTCTTCTAAACTCTCTTAATAATTCATTGGCAATGATGTTGCGCTGAATTTCTGAGGTACCTTCATATATTTTTGTGATGCGGGCATCTCTGTAATATCTTTCAATTGGATAATCTTTCATATAGCCGATTCCGCCATGAATTTGTACGGCCAAATCCGCCACTTTATTATAGACTTCCGATCCATACAGTTTTGCAATGGCCGCTTCTTTTACCACCCGTTGTTTTTGGTCAGTCATCCAAGCCACCCGGTACGTCATCGACCTTAACACTTCAATCATCATACTGATTTCCGCTAACATATGTTGAACGGCCTGAATTTCAATAATTGGTTTTCCAAACTGTTTTCGCTCATTTGCATAAGAAAGGCAATATTCCAATAGTTTTTCACAGGAACCGAGGTTTCTTGCAGCAAGACCGGCACGACCGTTTGCCAATATTTTTAATGCATTCACATACCCTTGCCCTTCTTCTCCAAGAACATTTTCGACCGGAACTTCCATATTTTCAAAAAATAACTCTGCTGAATGAGAGCCTCTTAAGCCCATTTTTCTTTCCACATTGCCTAATACAAATCCAGGAAAATCTTTTTCAACAATAAAAGAGGTAATTCCTTTTGCCCCTTTAGCCGGATCAGTGACAGCCATAACCGTAAAAACATGCGCCTCAACTGCATTGGTAATATAATGTTTTGAACCGTTGATAATATATTTATCTCCTTGTTTTACTGCTGTCGTTTTCAGGTTGGCAGCATTTGAGCCTGCTTCCGGTTCAGTTAATGCAAATGCACCGATCCATTCCCCCGATGCCATCTTCGGTAAATATTTCTGCTTTTGTTCCTCTGTCCCGAGCTCAACAATCCCGACAGTACCAATTCCCGTATGGGCACCAATTAATGTTGTGTATCCATTATGTGTTTTTCCCAATTCTTCATAAATTGCACATTTTCCAACCATATCAAGGCCTAAACCGCCGTACTCTTCAGGAATACTAAGGCCAAAAAGCCCCATTTCTTTTGATTGATTAACGATATCTGCAGGAATTTCATCATTTTCTTCAATTTCCATCGCTCTCGGATCTACTATTTCTTTAACAAATTTACGAATATTCTCTCTTAAAAATTCAATTTCTTCAGGTAATTGGAAATCCATGTGTTTTCTCCTCCCGTAAAAAAATATTTATCTATTTTTAAAGTTTGCTTCCCGCTTTTCTATAAATGCTAATGTTCCTTCCTGTTTATCTTCCGTTCCCAATGCAACAGCTTGTGATAATTTTTCTAGCCACAGTGCTGTATCGGTATCAATGTCAAATCCTTTATGAACGGCGTATTTGGCAAGTTGAACGGCAATTGGTCCTTTTTTCATCACTTTTTCAGCAATTTCAGCCACTTTTGAATGGAGTTCTTCCTCATGTACATAATAGTTTGCTAAACCTATTCGTTTCGCCTCCTCACCGTCTATTATTCTCCCTGTTAAAATCATGTCGAGGGCACGACTTTTCCCGACTAAACGGGCCAGCCGTTGTGTACCGCCGGCGCCCGGGATAATCCCCAAGTTCAGTTCCGGTAAACCAAATTTCGCCTTATTCGATGCAATCCGGATATCACAAGCCATTGCTAATTCGCATCCCCCTCCCAGTGCATAGCCATTAACAACAGCAATTGTAACTTTTGGGAAATTTTCTATTTTCGAATATAATCCTTGCATTCCGGGGATAAGAGCTTCTAAAGGTTTCCTGGCATGCAATTGCTTTATATCTGCACCGGCGGCAAATGATTTTCCACCTGCACCTTCAATTATTAAAACTTTTACTTCATCATTTTGTTTTGCCTCATCAAGAGCCGTATCGATTTCAGCGAGCATGTTATTATCCAGTGCGTTACGAACTTCAGGACGATTTAAGATAAGCCGGAATATTCCTTTTTCAATTTTAATTTCAATGCACTCATAATGGTTTGATGGTTCAGTTGTATTCATAAAAACCTCTCCCACTCTTTCTTCCTAGTCTTCCCGCTTTTACATATTTTACAAGAATAGGAGAAGGACGATATTTTTCCCCTAATGTTTGATATAAATACTCCATATTTCGAAGGCGTGTGTCTAATCCCACAAGATCGGCTAATTCAAGCGGACCCATCGGATGATTTAAGCCAAGCTTGATGGCTTTGTCGATATCCTTGGCACTGGCTACACCTTCCATCAGCATATTCATTGCTTCATTTCCAATAAGGCAATTCATTCGAGAAGTGACAAATCCGGGAAATTCATTGACCTCAACATATTCTTTTTTTAATTTTGTTGCGACTTCTTTTCCGAATTGAACAGTTTCATCTGATGTTTCTAAACCACGAACAATTTCAATCAGTTTCATTTTATGGACAGGGTTAAAGAAATGCATGGCAACCACTTTATCCGGTCTTGACGTTTGGGCGCCTATTTCTGTTGGACTCATTGTTGAAGTATTCGTTGCTAAAACAGCATCTGACTTACATAATTTATCAAGTTTTTGAAATACATCCGCCTTTATATCCATTCTTTCTATAACAGCTTCTACAACTAAATCAGCATCCTTTACCGCTGAGGCTAATTCCATATCGTACTGTAGGTTCTCCTTAGCCCGGGCATATTGGACCTCGGACAAAAAACCTTTTTGGAAACTATCGTTAAGCAATTGATTAATATCCGCTTCTGCCTTTTGAAGTGCTTCTAAACGAATATCATTTAAAACCACTTGAAAGTTTGAGATGGCAAATGCATAGGCAATTCCCTTTCCCATGACACCTGCCCCTACAACCGTAACACGTTCCATTGGTAAACCTCCCCGAATATGTATGGAATGAGCTGTTAAGGGCTGATTCCCAAACAATTTTCACTATCAAAAAAACCCTTTATAACTGTGCATGCCGGTAAAATTAGGTTCTAATTTCTTATTAATTCTTGGCTAATTGTAAAATTTGCGCCTGTGATTTTTTGTAATTCTTCTAAACTGATATCGCTTAATATCTCTACAAGCTCCACTCCTTTATTTGAGAACATAAATACCGCATGCTCTGTTACAAGCATATTAGCTTTTTTTCCACCGCTCGTAGGATATGTAAGCTTTTTTACTAATTTCGGGCTACCGTCTTTAGCCTGATGTGTTGAGGCAAGAATAATTTTTTTCGCTCCGGCAACGAGATCCATTGCTCCGCCGACACCAAGGACGTCTTTTCCCGGTACGGACCAGTTGGCGATTTCACCAAATTCATCCACTTGAAGGATTCCCAGCACTGCAACATCAATATGCCCCCCGCGAATCATCACAAAGGAGTCGGAACTATCGAATAAAGAAGCACCTATTTCCATTGTAATCGGTTTCTTACTTGCGCTGATTAAATCCATATTTACTTGCTGCGGTTCCGGAGTCGGACCCATCCCTAGAAGACCATTTTCTGATTGTAAATAAACCTTTTTATCTCCTAAATAATCCGGAATCAATGTGGGGATACCCACCCCCAGATTAACTATCTCCCCATCGGATAATTCTTGCGCGATTCTTTTGGCAATCTTAATCCGGGCTGATTGACTCAACGTACACACCTCCTACCTTCACATAGTGACTGGCCACCACATAGTCTACATAAACATGTGGCGTGACAATTTCATAAGGTGACAAAGTTCCTGCCTCAACAATTTCATCAACTTCAGCAATAACAATTTTACTTGCTGTTGCCATAACAGGATTAAAATTCCTCGCCGTATATTCGTAGACCAAGTTACCAAGGGTGTCCGCTTTCATTGCCTTTATTAAAGAAACATCTCCTTTGATTGCTTTTTCCAAAATATATTTTTCACCATCAATCTCTTTTACTTCCTTACCTTCACCTATTTTGGTTCCGAGTGCCGTTTTTGTATAAAATCCGCCTATTCCGGCACCACCACATCTAATCGCTTCCGCAAGTGTCCCCTGTGGAATTAACTCAATTTCGAGGTGACCTTCTTTCCATGCTTTTATTGCATCCCTGTTTGTTGTAAAATACGATCCAACCGCTTTTTTCAAACAACCGGAGAGAAGAAGTTTTCCAAGACCTTTTCCCGGCTCTCCCAGATTATTACTGACAACTGTTAAGTTTTTTAAGGATGACGAAGCTATTTCATCAATCAAGGTCAGGGGTGTACCGGACAAGCCAAAACCACCAACAAGTAATGTATCTCCATCCTTTATTAATTTTAAGATATCAGAGCTTTGGATGAACTTTTTCAAAATATCTCCTCCAAACAAAAGATTAACTCGTTGTTTGTCCTCCTTTTTAATTGTTTTTCCAAAATATTTATTTATTGAAAAAATATAAGTAACTTCTGAGGTTATCTTTTAAACGAATGGCAGACATCAAAGGTAACCGGGAACCCCAATTAAAGAAATTGCTCTTGACTAAGGTTTAAGTATTTTTCACCTGACAGTCTGTTGGATTATCCCCTTTATCAAGGGCTTTTTTTATCCTATATTTCCATGATTTTCCTTACTCTACATCAATCTGGGCCCGTTGTAATTTTCCACTATAATCCACATAGACAGCTCTCCATTCGGTAAAGACATCAAGTGCTTGAATACCTGAGTCGCGATGTCCATTCCCTGTTCCTTTTGTCCCTCCGAACGGGAGATGAATTTCCGCACCTGTTGTTCCCGCATTCACATAAACAATACCCGTATCTAGATCACGCTGGGCCCTGAATACTTTGTTTACATCTTGAGTAAAGATTGAACTGGACAAGCCAAATTCCACACAATTATTGACCTCAATAGCCTCTTGAAAACTTTTAACGGGTATTAGCGATACAACCGGACCAAAGATTTCTTCTTGAGCAATTCGCATCGTTCCTTTAACATCTGTAAATAAAGTCGGGGCAAAATAGTTTCCTTTCTTCAAATCCCCTTCTATTAGTTCATATCCACCGGTCAGCAATCTTGCTCCTTCTTCTACACCAATCTCAATATACCGTTTAATTTTTTCAATTCCTCGTTTATTAATAATTGGACCGACTTTTACCTCCTCATTTAGCCCGTTACCGACCGTTAAATGTTTAATTTTTGCAAGCAATCTCGCTTCCAATTCAGCCTTTACTTTCTCATGAACAATGACTCGGCTGCATGCGGTACAGCGTTGCCCACTCGTCCCGTAAGCACTCCAAATGATTCCATCCGCTGCCAATTCGAGATCCGCATCATCCATGACAATGACCGCATTTTTTCCACCCATTTCCAAAGAAACTTTTTTGAGCTGTCTTCCACATTCAGCAGCAATGTTGCGACCGATTTCATTGGAACCGGTAAAAGAAATGACTTGAATATTCGGGTGATGTACCATTGCATCCCCAACAGTTGAACCCGAACCGAATACTAAATTCATCACTCCTTTTGGTAAACCGGCTTCTTCTAGAATTTTTGTCAGCTCATAGGCCATCATTGGTGTTTCTGTTGCCGGTTTCCAAACCACTGCATTTCCGGCGACGATTGCCGGAAATGATTTCCAAGAAGCAATGGCAATCGGAAAATTCCATGGTGTTATAATGCCTATTACACCAACGGGAACCCGCACACTCATCGCAAACTTATCTTTTAATTCCGACGGTGTCGTCTGGCCAAATAGTCTTCTCCCTTCACCGGCCATATAAAATGCCATGTCTATTGCTTCTTGCACTTCTCCTCTTGCTTCTTCCAAAACTTTTCCATTTTCCATAGTTAATAATCGGGCTAATCTTTCTTTTTGCCCCCTTAATAAGGTACCGGTCCGGTAAAGAACTTCTGCACGTTGAGGAGCCGGGACAAGCGCCCATTCCTTTTGTGCTTTCTTTGCTGCTTGAACAGCTTTTTCCACATGTTGTTCACTGGAAAGCGGAACTTTAGCAATTTCTTCTCCGGTTGCAGGGTTTATAACCGGTGCAGTATGTTCTGCCTCCATCCATTCTCCGTTAATATAGTTGGCCAATGTTTTTGTATCCATTTGTTTCATAATTGCATTCCTCCCAATTAATCTTTTTTTAAAAAAATCAAAGCAACTTTTTTACCCCACCTTAACAGACGGGACGAACCCCAACCTCAAGATTTTAAAGTTTCCAAAGAGATAGGTGGGGGACGAACTTCCCACATGTACCCGATTGATTCAACTCTTATCTTGGTTTCTAGAAAACTAGTGTTTTTAAACGCCGAATCACTTCATCGAGTTTTTCCTCTTTTACGGATAATGAGATTCTTATATATCCTTCACCCCCATTACCAAAAGCAGATCCCGGTGTGACGATGATTCCTGTTTCTTCAAGTAGTCGATTAGCAAAAGATGATGAAGTGTAACCATCCGGAACTTTTACCCAAAGAAAGATGGAGCCTTTTGGCTTATCAGTCAATAATCCAATTTCGTTTAGTGCCTGATGAAGTTTTCCCATTCTCTTCTCAAAAATTAAATTGTTTTTCCTGACGATGGTTAAATCACTTCGAAGTGCCGCAGCTGCTGCTTTTTGAATAGGTATAAACTGACTTGTGTCCATATTGCTTTTTAATGTTGCAAGAGCCTTAATCACCTCTTGGTTACCAACAACATAGCCAATTCGCCAGCCGGTCATATTGAAACTTTTCGATAGTGAACCAAATTCAACAGCATAATCTTTTGCATTCGGAACTTGAAGTATACTTGGTGACTTATATTCACCGAATGTAACAAGGTCATAAGCTGCATCATGTGCAAGTAAAATTTGATTCTCCTTTGCAAATTGAATAGCTTCTTGAAATATCGGTAAATCTACTGTTGCTGCAGTCGGGTTACTCGGGTAATTAAGAAACATTAATTTCGCATCTTTTTTGTCTTGTTCTGTTAAGGACGTATAATCCGGGATGTAACCGTTTTCCTTATTTAGATACAAAGAAATACATTCACCGCCTGCTAAGTATACACCCATGCGATAAACCGGATAACCCGGGTTGGGAATAATCACCTTTTCCCCTGGGTTAATAACGCTTTGAATCAGGTGGACAATTCCTTCTTTTGAACCGATTAATGTTAAAATTTCCGTCTCAGGGTCCAATTTCACACCATAATGCCGGTCATAAAATTCAGCCACGGCTTCACGAAATTCGATACTTCCGTTATAAGGAGAATAACGATGGTTGACTGATTTCCTCGCCTCTTCCACCAAAACATCATAAATAAAATCATGCGTTGGTAAATCCGGTGCCCCTATTCCTAAATCAATTACATCTACACCACGTGCCTGTAGTTCTTTTTTCTTTCTTTGAAAATCTGAAAATACATAAGGCGGTATGGATTGAACCTTTTTGGAGACGAAATTTCTGTTATTCATGGATGTCCTCCTTTCTTTACCAATGATTTAACATATCCCAAAATGTGGTGAATCTGCTTTTGTTTGATGAAAAGTCTAGAGACGAAAAATATTTATTTGATTAAGAGAAATTTAAACGGATCCCTATATTCTTTTTTACCGCTTTTTTGTATATAAAATTAGCGACTACGATATCAAACAGCGCCATTCCTGTTGATTTAAAAACAATACTTTTTTCGCGATTAAGAATTATTTTTTCTTTGTTTACGATATAATTTGACATGTGGATAATCGAGTCTCTGTGAATCAATTTCTTTTGAAGTGGAATGATAATATCACCGGATTCTTTTATTGCATCCTCACTATCAACAAAAAGATGTTCAGCCATTTTATACAATGCATCGGGGAATTCTCGCATTTCTTTTTGAAAGGAACCAATCCCTATCACAATTTTATTTTTATATAATTCCTGTTTATCAGGAAGAACGGGTTCATAAGAGTTTGTTGCTGTGATAATGATATCCGCTTCTTTTACTGCATCTTCTGCATGTAATACTGTATGAATACGAATCTCTGTACCAATCCATTTTTGTAATTCCTTTTTAAACTGCGGAATCTTATCACGTGTTCTGTTAAACAAATAAATATCCGTCATTCGTCTTTCCGTACATGCGGCTATTGCTTGGTACAGTCCTTGAACCCCTGTTCCGATAATAGCTAATTTAGTTGCTGTCTCCGCGGCTAAATGGCGGATGGCTGAACCGCCAATGGCACCTGTTCGAAATCCCGTTAAAAAAGATCCATCCATAATAGCTTGTATTTCCCCTGTTCTAGAATCATTTAAAATAACTAAACTATGAAGTGTCGGTAATAGCTTATTTTGAGGAAATACGGTAACAATTTTTGTACCAATCGCTTGATTAATAAAACAGGGCATTAAAAGAAGAGTATTCATGTTGTTTGAGACTTGCATCCGCTGTGGCATCAAAAATTCTTTCTTCTCATATAATTTGTATGCTTCATCAATGGAATCAATGGCATCTTTCATTGTAATAATTTTTTTCATATCGGATTGGTTTAAAAATAGTATTTTCCTCACTCCCTTCAAATGTTTAATAAATTCCTTCTTCTACAATCAGTTCATTTCGCTCAAATCGCTCATAGGACAAGGGGGATAAATCAATCGTCCTATACCTGCCTTCCCTAATTAATTCTGACATTCCTTTACCGATTGCCGGTGCTTGCTGCATACCATGACCGCTGAATCCACAAACTAAATAATATCCGGTTAACTCAGGATGTTCCCCAATAATGGCATTTTGATCTTTTGTATTGTGGTCATAAAGCCCTGCCCAACCACGAATAATTTTTGCCTGTTCAAAATTGGATACCCTATGACTTAAAATTGGCCATAGCTGTTCTAAAAAAAGTGAACGTGACCAAGTAAAGTCTATTCCCGGTTCCACCTCTTCGGCATAACCAACAATCAATTGGTCTCCCTCGTGGCGAAAATAAACACCTGTTACATCAATTGTTAACGGGAGTTTCTTTTTTAATGGAACTGCAATATCAAATTGTGTAATCTGTCTTTTTAATGGAATGACCGGAATGGGAAGTCCGATTTTTTCACTTAAAGTCGACGCCCAGGCACCTGCCGCATTAATAACAATGGGCGATTTATAGACAACCCCGTTTTTCAGTCGGACCCCTGAAATCTTATTGCCTTCCGTAAGAATTGTGTCCACTTCTTCGTACACATACTGACCACCCAGTTGTCTTGTTTTACGTGCATATCCTTGTAATACCGAATAAGGGTCTAAATAGCCATCTTCACGACAAAATAGTCCTCCTTCCAAATCATCAATATTTAATTCCGGAATAATCGAAAGCAGTTCTTCTTTTGATAAAAGTTCAGAAGGAGCGCCATTTTCACTCTGAATTTTGTGTTGTATTTTTAAATCATTTATATTTTCCTTATTCCCTAATAGAAGATATCCTCGCTGTTTCAAATCAATTTCCGCTTTTTCATTACCAATTGCCATGTCTTCCGCAAAGGTTAAATATTTTTTTAAACTGTATCTGCTAATTTGTACGTTAATCGCTGTTGTATACAACTGTCTTATTCCACCGGCACTGCGCGGTGTGGATGCATATTGATAAGTCGGATCCTTCTCAAAGATTGTAATTTTCCCTGTGTATCCGTCATTCAGTAAATTATATGCAATGCTTGACCCCATGACCCCTCCACCAATAATTACTATGTCCGATTTTCCCAAAATAGTTCCCCCTCTTAATCTTCTTTTTCTACATTTAAGCGAAAAACAGATAATAATTCTATGGTTAATATGCACAAAATTTTTACTCTTATTTATATTTACATAATGTTTTAATTAATGTTAATATAAATAAAAAACATCTTTATAGGGGGAATCCTCGATGGAAGATTTAGTACAGTTTGCACAAAAAGTTATTTCATCGATATCGCAAATTTTACCATTTCCAATTAGTTTAAGTGATAAAGATGGAGTCATCATTGGTTCGACAATCCCGGAACGAATTGGTACTGTGCACCCCCCTTCAAAAGAAGTTTTGAAGAAAAATACTTATGTCGTTTTTGATGAAAATAAAATAAAAAATATGGAAAATGTTTTACCCGGGATTGCTGTACCACTAACTTTTGACAATAAAACAATCGGTGTTTTAGGAATCATTGGTCCACCAAATGAAGTTAAGCCTTATGCTCAATTAATTAAGAAATCTGTTGAGTTGATGTGGCAGGAAACAATTTATAAACAATCAGAAAATTTACGAATGCAAACTTATGAAACTTTTGTTCAATATATTCTGTTTGAAGAAACCCCCGACCCCGTAAAGATTAAAGAATTCTGTCATACGTTTCAAATTCAGGATTATAAAAAACGCTTTTGTATCTTGATCGACATAGGGAATACCGGACTCATTGAGGAGAGAATGAGAAGGGAAAATATAAAAAGACAGTTGCTCGAGCATACATGTAAAGCTTTTGAATGTGACACTGATGCGTTATGTGCGTTTTTATATACAGAGAAAATTGTTTTATTAAAACCCCTTTCAAATGAACAAGATTTTCTTCATGAGTTGAAACAATTTGAAATTCAAGCAAAAAAATTAATTAATACGTTTGAAACGTTGAATATATCCAATATTCAGGTTTCAACAGGTAACTGGCGGAATAGTTTGGGTGAAATTAATCACTCTTACCGAGAAGCGGAAAAAATCTTAAGCTTTGGCAAGATCTCTAAGATAAAATCTGGAGTCTATAGTTATTATAATTGGGAAATCTTATTATCTATGTTACCGCTTTATTTACATGATCAATTTCAAGATGATGTCTCGATCCGACTGAAACCATTAATGGAGAATACTTCCTTTCCTGAACTCGCCAGAACATTTGTCGAATATTGTCATTCCAATATGAATATTAGTAAAGCTGCCAAGAAATTGTTTATTCATCGAAACACGCTCATCTATCGATTGCAAAAGATAGAAGCACTAACATCCTTAGATACAAAATCATTTGGAGATAGTGTTATACTATACTTAGCTATAAGAACTGTGAAATCAAAGCAAAAAAGTAGTTAAGTTAAATCAAAAGGATGTTTATTTAAAGATAACTCGGTGAATGCGAGCATTTAGGCGAAAGCTAAGCCGTAGTCAGCGAAAAAACATTTTCGCTTGCGAGATAATGCTACCGAAGCTTCTCTAGTCACCGAAAAAATATAAAATTTTTTCGGTTGCGATGTATTCCCACGAAGCTTTCC
>NZ_JAJCHL010000139.1:0-5489 GCF_020554505.1 Caldibacillus sp. 210928-DFI.2.18 | reverse complement strand
ACGCAAGCCCCCACTTCAAACAGACCGTTAGGTCGTTAAGTGGTGGGTTGTTGACTTTAAGGTTATAATAAAAAGAAAAGAATTTAATTTCCTTATTCAGGTGGTATAAAATGTATAGATTAACCGCAAATTTAGCTCAAATGATAGTTAACAAAATGATGAAGGATATTCCTTATAATATCAATATTATGGATAAAAATGGGGTAATTATCGGAAGTGGGAATAAAGAACGGATTGGTATCTTGCACCATGGGGCTGTCGATGCGATTAGGTATAGAAAAGCAGTCGAGATTAAGAAAGATGAGGAGTTTGTCAAGAAAGGGATTAATTTACCGATTGAAATGAATGGGGACATTATTGGGGTGGTCGGAATTAGCGGAGAAATTGGAGAGACGCGGCCGTTCGGAAATCTTGTTAGGTCAACTGTGATTTTATTAATTGAACAAAGTGTAGCTTTGGAGAAAGCCAATCAAGAAGAAAAGCGGAAATACGACCTTTTTAATCGAATTATGGATACGGATACACTCTATACAAAGGAACTGGCGGAACAAGCGAAAGTTTATGGCCTTGAGTTAAACAAGCCATCGCAAATTGTCTATGTGGAATCCCAATCAAACATCGATGAAATAAATCTAAATGACCTACCTACTTTTAAAATTACCAATGATTCGATTTGTATTGTCGTACAAGAAATAGAACTGGTGGATCCACTCATCACTAGGATACAAAAACAGAATCAGGACGTGCGGATATCAATTAGCGGAGTCAATGATCGACCTTCCAAAGGTTATATTCAGGCAAAATCAGCCATGCGTGTTTTGAGAGGACTATTTTCTGACAAAAAAATAATTTTCTATACCGATTGTGAAGTCATTGCAGATATTTCGGAATGGCTTAAGCAAAACAGGAGTATTGAGAAAATAACCACATTGCTCGAAAAAAATGAGGAGCTGTGCAAAACACTGCAAGTTTACCTGAATTCCAACTTAAATTCCAATGAAGCTGCCGGTCTCCTAAACATACACAGAAACACGCTAAATTACCGATTGGAAAAAATCCAAAAAATCACTGGCAAAGATCCGAAAAATATATTAGAACTTGTTGAACTGCTTTTTATTTTAATCAACCGGATAAAGTAGAGAAACATTTGCAAGGTTAAGCAAATTAAGGGTATTCCGATACGCCCGTATCTGAAAAAAAGCCGGGTTCAATATGTCACCGGCTCTTTTTTAATGGTTTTTCTATTCTTTATCGCAACAATCGTGCCACACTTTCCGCTGTCCGAGCAACGTTCTCGGAACCTTGTTTTAATAATGTACTAAGTTCAGCAGCTCCCGGAACGACTCCAAAAATTGCGTCAAAACCTTCTTCATACAGTACCTCAACATCTTTGCCAATATAACCCGCTAAAGCAATCACTTTCATATTTGGGTTCACACTTTTTGCAACTTTTGCAACTCCATAGGGGGTTTTCCCAAATTTTGTTTGAAAATCGATGCCGCCCTCACCTGTAAAACAATAATCTGCATGTCGAAGCTTTTCTTTTAAGTTTGTATATTCGATAACAATTTCAATTCCTTTTTTCATCGTGGCATTTGTAAAAGCAAGTAATCCTGCACCGAGACCCCCGGCAGCACCGGCACCGGGTACATTAAGCACGTCAATTCCAAGCTGATCTTTCACCACTTGTGCATAGTGTCGTAAATTATTATCGAGAATTTCCACCATCTCAGGTGTGGCTCCTTTTTGCGGACCGAAAACTCTGGATGCACCATGTTCGCCACATAATGGGTTCGTTACATCTGATGCGACCAAAATATGAACATCTCTCAATCCGGGAATCACATTAGACGTGTCGATGGTGGCGAGCCTATCTAAAAAGCCACCGCCAAGTTTCAACTCTTTTCCATCTTCATCCAAAAATTTATAACCAAGAGCGGCTGCCATACCCGTACCGCCATCATTTGTCGCACTTCCGCCAATTCCTAAAATAATATCAGTAATGCCTTGCTCGATACAATCCTTAATCAATTCACCGGTTCCATAAGTCGTAGTAATTAACGGGTTTTTCGTTTCTTTCGTGACAAAATGAATCCCACTTGCAGCCGCCATCTCAATGACAGCTGTTTTGCCATCACCAAGAATACCGTACCCGGCAACCACTTTTGTGCCGAGCGGTCCGGTCACTTCTTTTTTCACTAAAGTTCCACCTGTTGCATCAATAAGCGATTGAACAGTCCCTTCACCGCCGTCTGCCATTGGAACATGAATACATTCAGCATCAGGAATCGCTCTTTTAATTCCAATTTCCATTGCTTTACATACTTCTTTTGCCGTCATACTTTCTTTAAATGAATCCGGAGCTAATACAAATACTTTCCCCATCTACCGTCACCCCTAGAATAAAATTGTTTTGTCAAAGAATGATTTTGATTTTGACTGATTGTTGTTTGGAGTAGAAGGCATGAGACACCTGTGGGACTAGCTGGACAGTAAAGACACCATTAAGCTATTGCCCCACAAGGCTTACCACATGCCCCACTGAACGTGAGTACTTGAGCGCTAATCAACAACCAAATCTAATATAGCCTATAAAATAAATCCGTAAAGAATTGTTGCAACGATGGTCATTGTTAAACCGACAATGCTTTCATATAAAGCCACAGTCATTCTATCTTTCATACTTATGTTCATTGCATTTCGAGTAACGTGGAAGTAGGTTCCATGCGGCAAGTGGTCAATTACTGTAGCCCCGGCATGTGTCATAACTGCTGCTGATAGCGGTGCCACACCTGTATTTAATATTGCTTGTGAGAATGATCCGGTTGCCAAAATTACACCTGTTGATGTAGAAGCTGTAGCGGCCGCCATTAATGTCCCTGCAATTGGTGCTAAGAACACTCCGGAAATACCGGAAGCCTCGACAAGGGATACCACTTTTTCAGGTAAATTAGAGGCTGTAATTAACCCACCAATCGCACCTGCACCAATAATAATTAAGATTGTTGGTGTCATTCGGTCTAATCCGGCTGAGCAGTAGTCCAAGATTTGCTTTTTCTTCCCTAAGGCAATTGATCCAACAACAGCCGCAAATGGTAAAATAAATAAAGAATCAATTTTTAAATTTGCTAGGAAATCAACACCGAGTATCGAACCTACCGGACTGATCATTAAAAGAACAATCGCAATAATTGGGGTAATCAATGCTTTTGAAAAGGAAGGCAAATTTGTCGTATTAGCTTTTTCCAATTCAGCTACCTCAAGATCCGTTACTTTTGTGCCTTTAAATTTAATTCTTGATGCAAGAAATACAGTAACAATGACACCAAAAACTGCAGGGACGAAACCAGCGAGCATTACTTGGTTTACATCAAGGTTAAAACCGCCCGCAGCTGCAATCGTATTCGGGTTTGGTGAAATAATATTTCCTGCTTTCCCTCCACCGGATAATGCAACAAGTAACGCCACTTTAGAGTAACCCATTTTGTTTCCGACAGATAAAGCGATTGGAGCGACAATCAAAACCGCAACCGGTATAAAGACACCCACCGCTGTAATAATCATTGTTGCTAATGCTAAGGAGAGCATTGCTTTCGTTCCACCAAGTTTATCAACAATTACCTTAGCAATTGTTTCAGCAGCGCCTGATTCCATCATCACACCGGCAAAAACACCGGCAGCAATAATCCGTACAACGGTACCCATGACGCTTTGTGTTCCTGAAATCAATATCGAAACTGAATCCGAAAAACTTGCGCCACCAATGAAAGCGCCCGCAATTGCTCCCAATATTAATGAATAGGTAGGTGATAATTTAAATAATATGAAAATAATTGCCAACAATAAACCGCTTAAAGCGCCAATCCAGCTAATATGAATTGCTTCCATATGAAAACCTCCTCATTTCAATACAACTTTATTTAAGAATTTTTATGAGATTGCACAAAATGTAAAATTCTACTAAAAAACCCAAGTAAGCTAAATTTTGTTAATCCTTTCACAAATACCTTGTCATAAAAGCGCTTTTATTGAATACGCTTAAATTATATTAAAATATAAAACCGTTAACAATTGATAAAACAACGAACTTTTTTGGGCATTTGCACAATGAAATTTTGCATTGGTGCCAGTATATTTACAATTATCTCTGGAAAATAAACGCCGATAGGATGGTTACTTAAAGATATTGTTCTCTTCTATCATTGCGTTTTCACTTATCCCTTATCAAAATATCCCACCATTGGTTTACTTATCCAATACACAAAAAACCTGCGACAGTTTCCCATCGCAGGTTTTATTGTTCATTATTTCCAATGAATAAAATTAATTAAATACCATACCGCCATCAATAATTAATGCTTGACCAGTCATATAATCGGAGTCCGGACCAGCCAAATAAGATACACAAGCGGCTACATCTTCCGGTTCAGAAAGACGTTTCAATGTAATATTTTGCGCAAACTGATTCATGCCCCATTCAAATGGTTTGCCGGCAGCATCAGCGACTTCTTTTGCAATCCCCATCATCATTGGTGTTTTTACAATCCCCAGACAATAAGCATTTACTGTTATTCCAAGATGTGCTAAGTCACGTGCTGCTGTTTGTGTAATTCCACGTATGGCAAATTTTGTTCCACCATAAACAGCTAGGTTAGGATTACCCACTTGACCTGCTTGAGAGGATGCATTTATGATTTTACCGCCATGACCTAATTTTTTGAAGGCGGCAACTGCAGCTTGGATTCCCCAAAGTGTACCACCGACATTAATATCAAAAACTTTCCGATAAATTTCTGGGGTGATCTCTTCAATTGGTGTTGACGGTCCAATACCTGCATTGTTAACAACAACATCCAATCCACCTAATTTTTCAACGGTTTCGTTAACTGTATTGAAAACTTGATCACGATCAGAAACATCCACTTTTACGGCAATGGCTTTTCCACCGTTTTTATTTATTCCATCAGCAACTTGGTTTGCTGCATCTATGTTAAAGTCTGCACATGAAACTGCAAAACCATCCTCTGCCAGCCGTTCTGCTATTGCTTTTCCAATCCCTTGGCCAGCACCTGTTACGTAATCAACTTTTCCTAAAACTCTAAAACTCTACTATCAGACATTTTATTATTCCCCTTTCACATGAAAAATTACTACTCTTTCACTTTAGACCTCTGAGACACTTTTTTCAATAATAAGTTATATAATTCACAAAATCGAAATAAATTGGGGAAAATTGTTTAGATTGTTTTCTATGAGACAAATTGCTTTAAAAAAAGAGGGAAAATGGCTCATAGAAGCGAGCGGTACCTTCCCTATGGGACAAAACGACAGCTAAAACAGGGAAAACTGTCCCATAGAACGACGCTATGGGACAAATTGCTTTGAAAAAATGGAAAAAATGTCTCATAGAAGCTAGACGTGCCTTCCCTATGAGACAAAACGACAGCTAAGAGAGGGAAAACTGTCTCATAGAACGCCGCTATGGGACA
>NZ_JAJCHL010000138.1:0-5501 GCF_020554505.1 Caldibacillus sp. 210928-DFI.2.18 | reverse complement strand
TTATTATACCAAATATTGGGGGTATTTTTTTCAATTTATTATACATATAATTATTCCGAATTTTCAGATTGACTTTTTCAGTGGCCCCGAACCGTTCTATTGGACAATTTTTCCTGATTGAGACTCCATTTTGTCCATGAGAACCCTTCTATTGGACAGTTTCGGGCTTTTGGAAGGAAAATTGTCCAATAGAGCGATTTTATTGGACAGTTTCGGGCTTTTTTTAAAAAAATTGTCCAAAAGAGCGGCCCTCTTGGACAGTTCCGTACCTTTTTACGAAAAATTGCCCAATAGAACCGCCCTCTTGGAAAGTTTCGTGCTCCATTTATTAAGACCCTTTTACCACTCTTACCTTCTTTATTTTGTATGCATTTTAAATTCAAGATAAAGATCATTATAGTAGCTAAGCATATCTTGCCCTAAGTTTTCATACACTTCAAGCCGATCCGTCAGTTCCGGTGAAGGATAGAACCGCTCATCGGAAACCGTCTCTTCTGGGAGAATGGACATGGCGGCTTTATTCGGGGTCGAGTAACCGACATATTCCGCATTTTGTGCCGCAACTTCCGCATCCAACATGAAATTAATAAATTTATGAGCTCCCTCAATATTTTTAGATGTTTTCGGAATGACCATATTGTCAAACCAAAGATTGGAGCCTTCTTCCGGAACAACATAGTCCAAGTTTTCATTTTCCCACATGATGTCCGCTGCGTCCCCGGACCAAATAACGCCAATCGGTGCTTCTTCATTGACCAACAACATTTTGATCTCATCGCCAACAATTGCCTTAATATTTGGTTGCAACTTTACTAATTTATCCTTTGCTTCTTGTAAGTGAACTTTATTTTTATCATTTAACGAGTAATGTAAACTGTTTAACCCAAAGCCAATGACTTCACGAGCTCCGTCAACAAGTAAGATTTGATTTTTTAAGTCGTCAGCCCACAGGTCATTCCAGCTATCAAAGGTACGATCACCAAGCATTTTTTTATTATAGACAATCCCAACCGTTCCCCAAAAATAAGGAACAGAATATTCGTTATCCGGATCGAAGGATAAGTTTAAAAATCGATCATCAATATTTTTCAAATTCGGCAGCTTTGATTGATCAAGCTTAAGCAACAACCCTTCTTCTTTCATTTTTTGAATTGCGTATTCGGACGGCATCGCTACATCGTATGTCGTTCCCCCTTGGCGAATCTTCACCATCATCGCTTCATTCGAATCAAAGGTTTCGTAAATCACTTTAATTCCTGTTTCCTTTTCAAATTGTTTAATTAAATCCGGGTCGATATACTCACCCCAATTGTACACCGTTATTGTGTTTCCGCCTGCATAACCTTCAGAAGCATTTAGACGTTGAACCCAAAACATGAGGGCAAAGGAAACAATGAAAATAACAGCAAATGTTTGAACTAATTTTTTCATTTTCTTGCCCCCAATCCGATGATTCGGCCATTCCGTTTTGAAATGAAATAATAGCCGATGACAAGTAATATCGTAAACAAGAACAAGATCGTTGACAATGCATTAATGGTCAATGAAACACCTTGTCGTGCCATCGAGTAGATTTCAACGGACAATGTGGAAAAGCCATTACCAGTTACGAAAAAGGTAACCGCAAAATCATCCAATGAATAAGTTAATGCCATGAAAAATCCTGCAAAAATACCCGGTGTAATATATGGTAAAATCACCTTTGTTAACACATTAAAATTACTCGCTCCAAGATCCTTGGCTGCATCGATCAAGGTTGAGCTCATTTCTTGCAACTTCGGTAAAACCATAATCACGACGATCGGGACAGAAAAAGCAATATGAGATAAAAGAACAGAAGAAAATCCCAACTTAATTCCGACTAAGGTAAAAAAGATAAGGAAGGATGCACCGATAATAACATCCGGACTAACAATTAAAATATTATTTAACGATAATAAAACATTTTTCGTCTGTCTTTTTTTCAAATGCCAAATCCCGACTGCACCAATTGTACCCAAAATCGTAGAAATAGCAGATGATAATAGCGCAATAATAATTGTATTTAGAACAATAATTAACAGGCGGGTATTTTGAAATAAATCTTTATACCATTCCAACGAAAAGCTTTCAAATTCATACATTTTCCCGCCGCTGTTGAATGAATAATACATTAGATAAAAGATTGGGGCGTATAAAATCAAAAAAACAATGGTTAAATAAATGGTGGATAGACTCTTTTTCTTCATCACCCGACACCCCCACGCTTTTTATTCCCGGTTAGCAACATAATAATCACCATACTAATAATTAAGAACACTGCAATGGTCGAACCCATGCCCCAGTCCTGTGTAACGAGAAAATGTTGTTCCACAGCTGTACCTAATGTAATCACCCGGTTTCCGGCAATAAGTCTTGTTAACATGAACAAACTAAGGGCTGGAATAAATACGACCTGACATCCGGACTTCACACCATCAAACGTTAACGGGAAAATCACCCGACGAAAAGTTGTCCAACCGGAAGCCCCTAAATCCCTCGAGGCATCGATGAACGACGGATTTAATTTATCCAATGCATTAAAAATCGGTAAAATCATAAACGGAATAAAAATATAAACAGAAACAAAGATAAAGCTGAAATCCGTAAATAAAATTTGCTTTTTGCCAATACCAAACACTTCCAAAAGGGCATTAGCAAAACCGTATGTGCCAAAAATCCCGATGAACGAATAAGCCTTCAACAATAGATTAATCCA
The DNA here is from genome assembly GCF_020554505.1 of Caldibacillus sp. 210928-DFI.2.18. Taxonomy (NCBI): domain Bacteria; kingdom Bacillati; phylum Bacillota; class Bacilli; order Caryophanales; family Bacillaceae; genus Caldibacillus; species Caldibacillus sp. 210928-DFI.2.18. The sequence goes on along the minus strand of NZ_JAJCHL010000138.1, from coordinate 2,764 downwards.
GGAAGGCAAAATAATTAACAACAACCATAATTGTTTATATTTTGTCCTAGTCAGTAAAAAGGCGGTTGGATAGGCCACAAGCAAAGATACAGCAGTAATTAACAAGGCATACCAAAATGAACTTAATGTCATTTTTAAATAAACCGGTGTAAAAAATTTTTGGTAATTTGCCAGTGTAAAATTCCCGTGAATATCTAAAAATGAATAATAAACAATGAGCAGAATCGGCATAATCACAAATATTGCAATCCATATCACATAAGGAATGAGGTAAAAGTTTCGGCTTCTAGTCTGCATCTTTATCACCATAGGAATCATAGCTTTCTAGTCTTGCATCAAATTCCTCTTCCGTTTCCCCAAATCTCATGACATGAATCGCTTCCGGTTCAAAATAAAGGCCGATTTCCGCTCCAATTTCTGCTTTTTTTGTCGAATGGATGATCCATTCATTGCCGTTTTCATCATAACTGCATAGCTCATAGTGAACACCACGGAATAATACTGTGTCCACTTTTACATTTAGTTTCCCCCGGTCCGGAGTGGTAATCTCTAAATCTTCCGGGCGAATAACAACTTCTACCGGCTCGTTGGGGCTAAAACCTTGGTCAACACATTCAAATTGTTTACCGTCAAATTCCACCAAAAAGTCGCGTATCATTTTTCCTTTGATGATATTCGATTCCCCGATAAAATTGGCAACAAACCGGTTAATCGGTTCATCATAAATATCCCTCGGTGTTCCTTTTTGTTGGATTTTCCCTTCATTAATAACAAAAATTTCGTCACTCATCGCCAGAGCTTCTTCCTGATCATGGGTTACAAAAACAAAAGTAATGCCTAACCGTTGTTGTAGTTCCCGTAATTCATATTGCATCTCTGTCCGAAGTTTCAAATCCAGTGCAGAAAGGGGCTCGTCCAAAAGCAGGACTTCCGGTTCATTCACAATTGCACGGGCAATCGCTACCCGCTGCCTTTGACCACCGGACATTTCTTTAATTTCCCGGTTTTCAAATCCTACCAAGTTTACAAAACGAAGAGCTTCTCGGACCTTTTTATCGATTTCGTCATTTTTCATTTTTCTAATACGAAGGCCGAAAGCGACATTTTCATAAACATTCAAATGCGGGAAAAGGGCATAATCCTGAAATACGGTATTCACCTGCCGTTTATTGGCGGGAACATGGTTAATCAATTTATCTTTAAAATAAATTTTCCCGCTCGTTGCCTCAATTAATCCGGAAATAAGCCGAAGAATCGTTGTTTTACCGCATCCGGATGGACCAAGAAGGGTATAAAACTTTCCTTTTTCCATTTCAAAACTTACATTATCCAATATTGGTGGGTCATCATCATATTGTTTTGTTACATTTTCAAAGCGGATAATCGGTTGCTCAGTCATTGGTGCTCCCCCTTTATGTTTTTTACGTTAGGCTATTTTATAAATGAAACTTCAACCAAGTGAATGCCGGGGCCACTGAAAAACAATTCGAATAAGTTCACTCACTCAATATATAGTAGGATAGACCACAAAGTTACATCTAAATATGGTGTTAAGCAAGTGATTTTAGCACTTCTTCAGTGGTCTCGCGAATGCCACCAAACTTGATTTTTATAAGTAAGAATCGGTGGCAACTAGTAAAATTTTTGAAACCCCATCATGATGATTGAAAATTTGGTGTTCATTGGAAGCATAGAAATAAACAGATTCCCCTTCCTTCGCTGTATAAGTCGTTCTCCCCAGCTGCAAGGCTATTTCTCCTTTAAGAACGTAAATAAACGTTTCCGCAAGCGATGGTTCAAACTCTTTAAATTTCCCATTTGGTTCGAGGGTTAAAATAATCGGTTCCATATCATTTTCATTCGACTCCGGTACAAGCCACTGAATTTTGTAGCCATTTTCTTCGTCGATATACTCGGTTTGGTCTTCTTCCCCGTAGACCACTTTTTGACCATTATCCTTATCATCAAAAAATTCTTTAGGTGAACAACCGAGCACTTCTAAGATGTCGAAAAACGTCTCGATTGACGGTGAACTTAAGTCTCGCTCGATCTGGGAAATGTACCCTTTACTTAAATCGGTCCGTTCACCTAGTTCTTCCTGTGTCAATCCCTTTTTCAAACGTAAATTTTTGATTTTCTTACCAATTCCCCGATTCATCACATTACCTCATTTAAATTAGTGTTTACCAAAACTAAACCTATTGTAAAGAAAGTTTTCTATTTATAAACATAAAGTTTACTAATTCAGTTTTCTATTATACATGATTTTTCATAGCTTGCAATACATTTCTTCAATAAAATAGATTCTTTGTAAAAAAATTTTTGGTCAAATGAACATGAGGTTTTGGCTGAAGGAATTATCATGGATTTTCATGGAGTTGCAATCTTTTTCTTTTACAAAATCGACTCGTTGAAAAAATTCGGTTCAAATGGGCATGACATTTTTACTGAAGGACGAATAAGAGCGAATGTTTCTGGTGAAGGTTGATTGCGCTTGAGGACAGATTTATTTGAGACGGATGGGTGGCGAGAATGAATCTCGTCGCCAATATAGAAGCCTTCTCAACCAAAAACGGTGACGAGATCGAGTCTCGTCGCCAAAATTAAGCTTTTTTCTACCCAAAACGGTGACGAGATTGGGTTTCGTCGTCAAAATTAGGGATTTTTTTACCCAAAACGGCGACGAGAACGGGCTTCGTCGCCAAAAAATAGACTTTCTCGGTCAAAATTGGCGACGAGAACGGGCCTCGTCGCCAAAAACAAG
>NZ_JAJCHL010000137.1:0-5589 GCF_020554505.1 Caldibacillus sp. 210928-DFI.2.18 | reverse complement strand
CGGGCTCTTACGGACACTTATCTTCCTCCTTAACATCCTTGATTTCCCTTCTCTGGCATCGGAGGAAGATTTAGTGGCCGGTTTGTGCGGGGAAAAAGGCCCGATAATGATGAGTTTTTCAAAAAAATGGTATGCTCATCACCATTCGGGCTTTTGATATTGCTGATCTAGTTCAACATTTCTAGTATTAGTTTCCGTCTTCTTTATCATCATAGGCAGGATCCATAATAACAATCTCGACACGGCGGTTTTTTTCCCAGTTTTCAGGACCGTCATTCGGAGCCACCGGCCTTGTGTCACTATATCCGGTTGCAATAAACCTCTCCGGCGCCATATGGTGGATATCAATAAAATAGCGAATAACGCTACTGGCTCTGGCTGATGACAATTCCCAATTGGACGGGTACTTTGCATTATGAATTGGTCGATTATCTGTATGTCCTTCCACTTTCACAACGTTAGGAATTTTTATTAACAGCGATGATACACGCTCCAAAAAAGGAACAGCATTGTCCAGGATTTCTGCCGCCCCTGATTCAAAGATGATTTGTTCAGGAAGGACAAGGACAATCCCCCGCTCCGTTCTCGTTGCAACAACAACATCCTTTAATCCGGTTTCTTGAATGTAGCCGTTTATTTCCGCTAACAATTGATCAAGACGGTCTCCTTTTTTTGGCAGTTCCTGTTCTTTATCCTTTCCGCCATCTTCTTCCTCTCCCTCAATCGTTTGATCCGAAGAAGGTTCAATGGGAATGGCAGAAGGATAAAAATCAAATATTTGTCGTTCTTTTAATGACTTTGACAACGCTTCAAACTTTTGAATATCCACTTGGGACATGGCAAATAGCAAAATGAAGAAAACAAGGATTAAAGTAACTAAATCAGAATAGGTTACCAACCATAAGGGAGCACCTTTTCCGGAGGGTTTCGACTTTTTACGCCTCATTCTTACCCCACCTCACCGGGATATTCTTCTGAGGTGAGTTTCAAGTCCGATTGGGAAATAAATGCCGATAATTTTTCGGTAAGCAATTTCGGATTTTGACCTGACTGGACACCAATAATCCCTTCTACAATGACTTGCTTAACAAATACTTCTTGCTCTGTTTTATCGGCTAATTTTGCCGCGAGAGGCAAGAAAAATAAATTTGCTAACAGGGAACCGTATAAAGTTGTTATAATCGCAACAGCCATACTCGGTCCGATACTATCCGGGTCGTTTAAATCGTTCAGCATAAGAATGAGTCCGATCAATGTCCCGATCATCCCCCAAGAAGGTGCATACTCACCGGCTTTTTCCAGAATGCTTCTTCCTTTTCGATGCCGTTCTTCCATGGCGGAAATTTCAGCAGTCATGATATCGATAATGATATCCGGATCAATTCCGTCGATAGCCAGAAGTATTCCTTTTTTAATAAAAGGATCATCCACTTTTTCAATTTCTACTTCCAAAGAAAGTAATCCATCTCTCCTGGCACGGTCTGATAAATGAGCAAATAAATCAATTAATTTGCCGAGTTGGAAATCTTGATGCGAGAAGGCTTGTCTAATTACGACAAACATTAATTTTAATTCTTTCAACGGAAAACTGATACATAATGCCGCTGTTAATCCACCAAAAACGATAATGCTAGAAGGTATATCAATAAACTTTAGAAAACCATTGACACCTTTTGAGGATATTACACCAAACGCAAACACCAAAATCCCCAAAATCATGCCAAAAGGCGTTAAAATATCAAAACGTTTCATATCCATCTCCCGCTATAAAAGGAATTTTTTTCTGTATGTAATACCGTACCAGGAAAGCTCTTTTGGATAAGCTTATCTTTTTGAAAGAAGACAGCCTTTTCGTGAAGTCTCATTGAAAAGCTTATCCGGACCACTTTCCTTTTCTTTCTTCCTTTTATATCGGTACAATTCTTACTTTGTTGAGTTGCGAACTTCAATTCGATGCGGAAGAACGACTACATGATCGGTTACCTCTTCTTTATTCATATATTTCGTTAATAACCGCATGGAAACAGCACCAATATCATATAAAGGTTGAACAATAGTTGTTAATTGCGGGCGAACCATTACAGCCAACCGAGTATTATTGGCAGAAATAATTTCAATATCTTCCGGAATTTTATAACCTCTATCTTGTAGACCGTGAACGACACCAATGGCCATTTCATCGGTACCAACACAAATGGCTGTTGGTTTTTCGTCCAGTTCCAATAATTTTTCCGCGGCTTCGATACCCGAATCATACGTATAATCGCCGTCAAATACATAATTTTCATCGTATTCAATTCCCGCTTCAGTCAATGCCCGTTTAAAACCGGCCATCTTTTTCACACCATTAATCGGTTCTTGTAACGGACCAAACACATAACCGATTTTTTTATGCCCTTTGTTAATAAAATAGGTCGTTGCATCATATGCGGCCTGTTCATAATCGATATTTACAGACGGGAGTTTCCCTGTTTCTTCAATAGAGCCGGCTAACACAATCGGTACCGATGATTTTTCAAATTCTTCCACATGTTCCTTGGTTACATTGCCACTCATGAAAATAATCCCGTCCACTTGTTTTGCGAGCATCGTATTAAGTAAATGAAATTCTTTTTCTTTATTTTGGTCTGAATTACTTAAAATAATATTATAGTTGTACATCATGGCAATATCTTCAATCCCACGAGCCATTTCTGAAAAGTTTGTACTCGAAATATCGGGGATTATCACACCGACCGTTGTTGTTCGCTTACTTGCAAGACCTCTTGCCACAGCATTAGGGCGATACCCTAAACGATCAATAACTTCCATAACTTTTTTTCTTGTGGCGGGTTTCACGTTCGGATTGCCATTAACTACCCGTGATACCGTAGCCATAGACACATTTGCTTCCCTTGCCACATCATAAATTGTAATATTATTCACTTTCGACAACTCCTTTTTCCTAAATGAATTTATCCATTGTTTCGTATCATCTTTTTTATGCCGATTTCAAAAAGGCTAAGTATCCCTTTTACTTATTTTACCCTATTTAGTTTTAGAATTCTTAACTTTTCGGGTTCATAAATAATTTATTATGGTCTGGCATTTATATCATTAAAAATCCCTTCTGTTAAAATAGACAAAAGGGATAATGTTCATTATAGCACATATTTAGCTTAAACGTATATTTTTTTAGTAAAAAAGGAATTTTTAACGAAAAATAGATATTTTTTAGTGAATGATAAGTCAGTTTATATTATCCTAAAATTATGGTAAATTGCAAGTAGCAGGAACAGTTGGTGTGTAAGGCTATTTGGTAAAAGACTTTATAATATCCCTTCCTAGGTTAAGAGGTGTTTTGATGAGGGAAAATAATCAAATTTTTGCTTTAGATATCGGAACAAGATCTATAGTCGGGATCATATTAGAAAAAGCAGAACAAGCTTTTGTTGTAAAAAAAGTGGTCATGAAAGAACACAAACAAAGGGCAATGCTCGACGGTCAAATTCACGATGTTACGGCTGTTGCCCATATAATTGGTGAAGTAAAAAAAGAATTAGAAGAAGAATTCGGTCCGCTAACGAAAGCTTGTGTCGCTGCAGCAGGTCGATCGCTGAAAACGGAAGAAGCGTCGGCAACCGTTTCCATTAAAGGACGAAAGTTGGAAAAAGACGATGTTATCCACCTTGAGCTGATGGCGATCCAAAAAGCGGAACAGCAAATAAAAAATAAATTTGACGATGTGAATGCCGAGTATTTTTGTGTTGGCTATTCTGTTTTATATTATTATTTAGATGGTCAGAAGATCGGGAGTTTAATCGACCAAATTGGAAATGAGGCATCTGTTGATATTATTGCGACGTTTTTGCCGAGAATTGTCATCGATTCCTTAGCTACGGCATTGAAACGATGCAATCTCGATATTGAGGCGCTGACACTTGAGCCCATTGCAGCCATCCACGTTCTCATTCCGCCTTCGATGCGCCGGTTAAATGTTGCCCTTGTTGATATCGGAGCAGGTACATCTGATATTGCCATTACAGATCAAAGTACCATTGTCAATTATGGGATGGTTCCGGTTGCCGGAGATGAAATTACCGAAGCAATCAGTGATCAATTTTTATTAGATTTCCCGATGGCCGAAGAAGTGAAAATTCAATTAACCGATCAAGCTACGGTCACCATCAAAGATATTTTAGGCTTCGAACAAACGATGGAACGAGCGGAAATCATACAATCTATTTCCCCCGCCATTGATCATTTAGCGACAAAAATAACGGAAGAAATTTTCCGGCTCAACGGTCTCAAGTCACCAAAGGCAGTCATGTTAATTGGAGGCGGAAGTTTAACACCCGGTCTTGATGAAAGAGTTGCTGAAAAATTAAATTTACCGAAAAACCGAGTGGCCATTCGCGGCATTGATGCCATCCAAAATTTACCACTAGAAGGCGTCGAAGTTACCGGTCCGGAAATGATTACACCGATTGGCATTGCTGTTTATGCTAAGCAAAACCCGCTTCAATTTAAAACGGTTTATGTTAACGAAATCCCTGTTCGCATGTTCGAAGTAAAAAAATTAACGGTAGGCGATTGTCTTATCCAAGCCGGTGTAAAATTAAGTCAATTGTACGGAAAACCGGGTCTCGCCAAAATCATCACTTTAAATGGCAAGGCAATAACCATCAGCGGTTCATTCGGTTCACCGCCACTATTATTAAAAAACGGGCAGGCTTGTTCTCTTGACGACTATGTTAATGATGGCGATATCATATTGGCGGAGAAAGGCAATGACGGAAAAAGTGTCGAACTAGCTTTAAAAGATTTATTGAATGATTTCAGAAAAAACATTACCTTTAATGGGGATCACTATGAAATTTTACCAACTGCAAAGGTGAACGGTCAGACCGTTACAGAAGATTATATCATTAAAGATCGGGATATAATTGAATGGAGGGAGTTAAACACAGTCCAAAATTTATTAAGCCAATTACATTTAGTACCCGAACCATTTATTTTGAAAATTAATGACCAAGAGACGACAATTCCTCAAAAATCGGATAAAGTGTTGAAAAATGGAAAAGAGGTCCCGTTGAATACCCCGTTTGCTGACAAGGACGTAATTGAGTTTATTCAAGCTGCTCCCCCGACTGTGGAAGAACTTGCATTTCTACTAAATTGGCAATTGGAGACATCTTTACCGATTACATTTAACGGGAAAGATGTCCTGTTAAAGAAAAAAATAACCGTCATTAAACGAGACGGAATAGAACTGGAAAAAACGAGCCGCATTTATAACAAAGATTCGTTGACTGTCGAGCATATTACTTATAAACCATTTATTTTTCAAGACGTATTTCGTTTTGCCGATTTCGAACTGCCGGCGAACCCAAATGGTGACTACCTTATTTTAAAAAACGGCGAACAAGCGACTTTTATTGAGGAACTGGAACCGGGAGATCAATTGGAAATTAAATGGTTGGCAAAACATAGCAATGAATAAAGTGAAACTTCCATCAGGGGGGTTCTTCCCACTGATGGTTAGTTGAACCAATCGGGCACTTATCTTCCTCCTTTACATCTTTGATTCCACTTAAGACTTAGGAGGAA
>NZ_JAJCHL010000136.1:0-5647 GCF_020554505.1 Caldibacillus sp. 210928-DFI.2.18 | reverse complement strand
ACTAGAGAAGCTTCGGTAGCATTACCTCGCAAGCGAAAATGTATTTTCGCTGACTGCGGCTCTGCCGTCGCCTGAAGTCTCGGCAGTCGCCGAGTTTTCTTTACGCTTATTCTTAGATTTACGGCAATGTGCGCACTATATTTTATGTAATACTTTTCGATATTATAGATAAGTGAAATTTTTACGACAATTAACATAATTATATTAATAAACGTACAGAGACATTTTTGAAAGGAAGATGGGAATGCAAGTTGTGGCAACCGTAGGACGAAATGAAGCATTAGAAAAACGAATTCAGAGCGAATTTCCGACCGTTCAATTTACTTTTCTAAAAAAAATGAAGGAAATTGGGGAAAATCGGTATACTGCTGAAATATTGGTAACTTATGGTGAAGATCTTGATGAAAAATTAATTAATGAGATGAAAAACTTACGATGGATTATGGTTATGTCGGCAGGGATTGAAAAATTGCCGCTTGACGCAATCAAAAAGAATCATATTATTGTCACAAATGCACGGGGAATCCATAAAATCCCAATGGCAGAATTTGTCTTTGGCTACATATTACAATATGCAAAACAACTCCCTCTTTTTAAAAAGCAACAAAGTGAAAAAGTTTGGAACAGGAAAGTACATCTTCAAGAAATTTATGGAAAAACGATGCTTGTTGTCGGTGCCGGAGCAATCGGATCACAAATTAGTCGTTATGGTAAAACATTTGGTATGCACACAATCGGAATCAATCGCAGCGGGAAGGAAAACCCTGATTTTGATGCAACCTATTCGCTAGAACAACTAAATCATATTTTACCGGAAGCAGATTATGTTATTTCTGTTCTGCCCAATACCGTATCGACAAATAAAATTTTTTCAAGACAACAATTTTTTAAAATGAAAAAAGAAGCGGTTTTTATTAATATTGGCAGGGGAAATGCGGTTGATGAGCATGCATTAATGGAAGCATTGGAAGAAGGGCAACTGGCCCATGCTTTCCTGGATGTGTTTGAAAAAGAACCATTACCGGCTGATCATCCATTTTGGAAATCGGATAAGGTCACGATTACACCACATTTGTCAGCCATATCGGATATGTATTTACCACGAGCCTATGAAATTTTTGTGAAAAATTTATGGAACTATGTAAATAAAGAAAACAACTGGATAAATTTGGTCGATTTAAATAGGGGGTATTAGCGATGAGAATTTATACAAGATCTGGTGATAAAGGAACCACATCATTAGTATATGGAGCCCGAGTTCCGAAAGATGATCCTCGTGTGGAGGCGTACGGAACATGTGATGAAGCCAATTCATTTATTGGCTTAGCCGTTAGTTTTTTAAGGAATGAATCATTTCAAGGAAAAGAGAGAATATTAAAGATATTCCACGAGATTCAAACGATACTTTTTCACGTAGGAGCGGAAATTTCAACACCGGCAGGAAAAGAAGTTGTTTGGAAACTTAAGGAGGAGTATGTAAAAACTTTAGAAACTTATATCGATGAGCTTGATGCCAACCTTCCTGCTTTGAAAAATTTTATTTTACCCGGGGGTCATCCGGCCGGAGCAGCCCTTCATTCTGCACGGACAATTGTACGCAGGGCTGAAAGATGTTCAATAGGAATAGAGAATCTAAGTCCGGTTACGCTTGCTTACCTCAATCGGCTTTCGGATTTTCTCTTTGTGGCCGCCCGATATATTAATTTCATTTTACAAGTGGAAGAGCAACATTTGCATCAGGAAGAAAATGCTTAGAAACCCGAGTTATAAAGGATTCATTGACAAAACAGGGGTTAAGTGGTTACAATTATTATAGAAGTTATTATTTAATAATTTTTCTTAATAGAAAAGAGGTGCATGGCGGTGTCTCCCAAACAATTGAAAGAAGCATTAGATACGTTAAAAGTGTCTGGCGTTCGCATAACACCACAACGTCATGCGATACTTGAATATTTGATTAATTCGATGGCTCATCCAACTGCAGATGAAATATACAAAGCTCTAGAAGGTAAATTTCCAAATATGAGTGTCGCAACAGTTTACAATAATTTGCGTGTTTTTAAGGATGTGGGTTTGGTAAAGGAACTAACTTACGGGGATTCTTCAAGCCGTTTTGATTTTACCACTCATGACCATTATCATGCAATATGTGAAAGTTGTGGGAAAATTGTTGATTTCCAATATCCGGGTCTTGATGAAGTAGAACAATTTGCATCACATGTTACCGGTTTTAAAGTAAGTCATCATCGCCTGGAAGTATACGGATTATGTCCGGATTGTGCGAAAAAAGAGGCACATTAATTAATCTGATACAAACGAAAAACAATGCTCCCGATTATCGTTCGGAAGCATTATTTTTTTGCAACGGCTTTACTATATGAGTAGTTATGCCCCCAAGATTTCATAAAACAAAATCAGTAACTATGCTCCAGCAAAAGCAAGATTTTCCGCTAAACTATAGAAGCCATTCAACATTCACGTCAAAAGAACTATTTTGATCAAGCATTAGCAGTCAACGGCAAACGAACAATTAGCTTTTCATAAACCAGAGCAGTCAACCGACCCACCAGCAATTAGCTTTTTTCATAAACCAGAGTGGCAAGCGGATTTCAGCAAAAGTACTTGTGATAAAATACAACCATCACGCAGATTTAAAGCTTAGTAACTTTATTTTTTTTTCTGTTATAAGTCTCATCGAACTCTTTCCCCTCTAATTTGCGATCGAGTGTCAACGGTTCACGGCAATACATGCATATATCAACACGTCCCAGCATTTTGGTCACTTTGTTGCATGAGGGACAAACAACCTGTACGGCTTTTGTTGATAACATCCCGATCATAAAATAAACGACACAACTGGCAATGATCGATAAAAATCCAAGAAACATAAAAAGCATCATGAGTATTGGTGAATTTTTAAAAAGTAGACCTATGTACATAATAATAAACCCAATAAATATTAAACTTAAAGCAAATGTCCGAATTTTATTAATTTTACTTGAATACTTCATCGTGATTATTCCCCCTCTATAAACTATATCATAAATTAGCAATAAAATAGAAAATAAAGTGAAACTTCAATCAGGGGGCTTTATCTCCACTGGTGGTTAGTCGATCGATTTTCTTAAAGCTTTCTCTATGTTGACTCAACTTTATTAAAAAATTATTGATTGCTCTGTCCGTCGCTTAACTGCGAGGTCAAAAACTCGTCGCAGAATTCAAGTCAACGGGGAAGTTAGCAGGGAGCGGAGAAGCTTGTATACGTTCAATAGGTTTTGATAGCAATCAGTGGGATTATTTTACTTTATTCCGCACAAACGGCCACTATATCTTCCTCTTGTGGCTTAAAGGAAATCAAAGATGTTAAGGAGGACGATAAGTGCCCGTAAGTGTCCGATTAGTTTGCAAAAGAACGTTCTTTTTTTACGTGAATAATCTGGAAACCACCTTCCATTCTTCAAGAAAAATTCCACCTATGAGCCGCCCTATACATCGAAATTCATAAAATTGTAAAGAACAAGGAAAAAAAGTTAGGAAATATGGAGGATTTTGATTGATTTTGTCGAAATGAACATAGGATTATATTTTTGGAGGATTTATTATGGATAATTTTGTTCGAACACTATATCAGGAAAGAGCGAGTCAACCTTCTACATTAGGTGTATTGTTAATCGAAAATACAGATCAATTACTTGCAACAACAGATACATTTGATTTGATTATTTTTATTATTTCTACTGATGAAGAGAAGGATTTGTATTTAAAACATTATTACTATGAAGAAAAAAAGCTTGCCCTTTATATGGTTAATAATAAAAAACTGAATGAATGGCTGATGGCCGGATCAAACAGGAGGATATATGACTGGCTGCTTAATGGAAAAATCCTCTTTGATCGAAATGATTTCGTACATCAATTAATCCAGGATTTAAAAGATTTCCCTTTCCATGAAAGAAAATTAAAGATAGGTCTGGAATTTGCCAAACTAATTAGACGTTATACAGATGGTAAGAAATTGTATGAACAAAAGCATTTATTCGATGCATATAACCATGTTATCCACTCACTTCATCATCTTGCCCGACTATCTTTAATCGAAAAGGGATTTCAACCGGAAGTAACTGTTTGGGATCAAGTAAAAAGTATTGAACCTGAAATTTATAAAGTTTATGAAGAACTTATTAATAGCGGGGAGCCGTTAAAAAAGAGATTAGACTTACTCTTTTTAGCAAGTGAATTTTTTATCCACATGAGGACAGATCTCGGAAGTTCACATCTTCTTGAAGTATTGGATAAAAAATTAAAATGGTCGATTCAAGATATTGTTGAGGAAGAAGAACTTAAGCTATATTCCATTGATATTTTTGCCCTTCTTGAATATTTAGTGGATAAAGGCTTTTTACATATTGTATTGGAGGAATCAAAAGGAAAGAAGATTTATCACCGATACTATACGACAAAAAATATTTAATTAAAGACCGATAAAAGGATCATCTTAATTAATGTTACACTCTAGCGGCGAATGGATAATACGCTTTAATTTCCAAATGCGTAGTCTAACTCCACCGGCAGTACTTAAAAGATCATCAAGATTGTTGCAAGATGAGTTTCCAGAGTTGAAAAAAGATATTGGGGACAACATCTGTGGGCAAGAGGATACTTCTGTGCAACAGTAGGAAATGTAATGGATGAAATAATAAGAAATTATATTGCTAATCAATTTACTGAAGAGAGAAATGATATCTTCAAAATAGAGGATGAGTTTTAGTCTAATTTTGAGTGGGCTTGAGCTCGGGGACTTTCAGAAGAACTTTAGTCTTTAGTAATGACTTTGGTCATCGACATTTATGTCAAAATCCACCTGCTTTAAGCAGGTGGTCGTTTAAGAATAAGGATCTTAGATAATTAAACTTTTTTGGATACCCCCGCTTTAAAATCTACTGGTAATTTAAGTGGTGGGTAGTCCAACATCTTTAGGTGAGGAGAACTTTCTCCCTTAAAACGTGATAGTGAACGGTGGGAAATGTCTCACTACTTAATCGACTATATATATGGAAAAAATGTTAATAATTAATGAATGGAGGATTTACTTATTTACTAACATTCAGTTGAGAAAGGACCAGTACTTATATCTGAAAGAGCTTAGTCCTGTTTTTTAAAACTTGTATAGCGTAGGTTTGTATAATGATCAACGATATTATTTTGAGCAGAAAGCGTATCATAAATGCAAGATACAACATCATCTTGCGGAACTTTAGGCTACTAAACAGCAATATGGCTCAGCAATTCCTTAAGGAAGCTGAGCATGCTTTTCATTATCGATGGTCCACTAGGATTAAAGTGATAAAGTAGTTCAAAATGGATGTTGACAAAGGTCTTTTTTGTTAGTATACTGATATTCGTCGCTGCAAATTAGCAACAATAAAATTTGCAAAAAAGACAAAAGTTATTGACAAAGATAATATTTTTTTGTTATTATATTAAAGTCGCTTTTGAATTGATTTGAAGTCAGTTGGTTTTTAAAAAAGTTCTTGACTTCAAAATCAATATTGTGATATAATAATAAATGTGTTTTCTGATTTGGGAATTGATCCTTGAAAACTGAACAAGACAAAGCGTTTTAATAAACCATTTAAGTCAGTTTTAA
>NZ_JAJCHL010000135.1:0-5809 GCF_020554505.1 Caldibacillus sp. 210928-DFI.2.18 | reverse complement strand
CTATGGGACAAATCAAACGGAAAATGAAGCTAAATTGTCCCATAGGAGTGACCAAATCGCGCTCTTTTGGACCTTATAAATTGAAAAATACGAATTCGCAGCCTTGTGGGAATTTATACTTTACGTAAAAAAACAGCGAGTGTTTTTTACCCGCTGTTTACTCTATCTTCTATAAACCCCTTGTCTAGCTGAAACAGAAAGCTTCATCTAGTAAACATGTATCCTTTTTTCAATTTAAATTATTGTACCGCCGCTGTTGTTTCCACCGCCTTGGCAATGGCTTGTTCTAGGTCATAAATAATATCATCAACATGTTCAATTCCGATGGATAAGCGAATTAATTCCGGAGTTGTTCCGGATAGCGCTAATTCTTCATCACTTAACTGGGAATGGGTGGTCGAGGCCGGATGAATAATCAGTGACTTCGCATCCCCAACATTGGCCACGTGGGAAAATAATTGAACATGATTGATAATCCTTCTACCTGCTTCTCTTCCGCCCTTTATACCGAATACGATCATCGAACCGGCGCCGTGTCTTAAATATTTTTTTGCTAGCTCATAGGATGGATGATCTGCCAAACCGGGATAAGATACCCATTCCACCGATGGATGGTCTTTCAAATATTGCGCTACTTTTAATGCATTTTCGTTATGTCTTTCAATCCGAAGATGCAATGTTTCAAGACCAAGTAAAAAATAAAAAGCATTTTGCGGACTCAAGGACGCACCGGTATCGCGCAATAATTGTACACGCAGCTTTGTAGCAAACGCAACATTTCCTAAATCTGCATATTTCAACCCGTGATATCCCGGATCCGGTTCATTAAAACTTGTAATCCGTTCATTCGTCCAATCAAAATTCCCTCCGTCAACAACGACCCCGCCGATAGAAGTTCCGTGACCGCCAATCCATTTTGTTGCAGAATGAACGACGACATGCGCACCCCATTCAATTGGTTTTGCACTATAAGGAGCAAATGTGTTATCAATAATGAGCGGAACACCTACTTCGTCCGCAATTTTTGCTACTGCTTCAACATCAAATACTCGGAGACTTGGATTGCCGATAATTTCACCAAAAAATGCTTTCGTTTTTGGCGTAACAGCTTTACGAAAATTTTCCGGGTCACGAGCATCAACAAATTTTACTGTAATGCCAAATTTTTTTATTGTATTAGCAAATAAGTTGAACGTACCGCCGTATAAATTACTGTCAGCAACAATTTCATCTCCGCTCTCAGCAACATTTAAAACCGCATATGTAATTGCAGCAGATCCCGAAGCAGTTGCAACGGCAGCTGTACCGCCTTCCAGAGCCGCCACCCGTTTTTCAAAAACATCAACAGTCGGATTCATAATTCTAGTGTAAATATTACCCGGTTCTTTCAAGCCAAATAAATTTGCCGCATGTTCAGCATCACGAAACACATAAGATGTTGTTTGGTAAATCGGAACAGCCCGGGAACCTGTTGTCGGGTCTGCCTCTTGTCCTCCATGTAATAAAATCGTTTCATCTTTATACTCTATCGTCATAAACAATTCCCCCTAAAATTTTGTAACAATAATTAAGTGAGCTTTTGCATACATCTTGCTCTTAGAGAGAATTGAAGAGGTACAAAAAATAAAAACCCCTTCAATAAGAAGAGGTTTGAAATTCATCCCTCCTCTTATCTCTCAGATCTACATCCTGACCTGTAGGAATTGGCACCTTTTCAAACCATGTTTGAAGGTTGCCGGGTTTCATCGGGCCTATTCCCTCCACCTCTCTTGATAAGAGTTTGTACTCACTTTTTTAAATTATTGTTAAAATGATTATACGGAATTGTTTTTATTTCGTCAATTATTTTTTTATGAAAAATTTACAAAACGTCCTATTTTTTTCCTTAACGTCGATCAGTCTCTTCTTCAACATACGGATCTTTTTCAAACGGTGGAAGGTCGCCGAAAGTTGTCATAATCCCCTCTTCATCAAGGTCTTCCTCATATTTTTCATGTTGCCGGTTCGGATAAACGGTGATATTTTTCCCATACATATCAACGCCGACAAAGTTTTCATAATCCTCGACATATCCGACATTTTCTTCCGGTTCGATATTCACATCGTTATAATGCTTTTGTGGCTCGATGAAGTCTGAAGGTGTTTCACTCGTACCCCAACTCGCCACCTCTTGCCAAGCATCTTCCGCATCGAAGCTCAAACCTTCATCATTCGAATCATCAAAATCAAATTTTCCGTACGGCGGCATTAAAACTCCTTCTTCCAACGGTCTCTGGTAGGAGATGACTTGATCCGGACTATGTTTTTTGCAATAAGTTGTGGTCGGTAATGCTTCCAATCTTTCCACAGGAATTTCTTCACCACAAACTTCACAAGTTCCATATGTACCATTTTCAATTGCATTCAGTGCCTTTTCAATATTTTTCAAATGATTGCCTTCATGTTCATTTAGAGCTAAATCTTTCCCGCGTTCAAATAATTCCGTTCCTTCATCTGCGGGATGATTATCATAACTCGATAATTCACCGGTGGATTCATGGGCATGTCCTTTATTCATACCAAATTGATCGTTTCCCTTAAGTCGTTTTTCCACATCCGCTTTTTCATCTAATAATATTGAACGGAAGGCATCAAGTTGTTGTTGTGATAACATATTTTTAACTCCTCCCATCTGTTTCGCTTAGTATTTGTAAAAAATTAAAAATCATGTTTGCTAATTTAAGGTGTTGCTATTTACGGACTTTGTGAATATCCTCTATATGATTAAACCCAAAAACTCCCACTTCCCATGTGATCTATTTCTCATTATACTGGGGTTTATAGGAGGGATATTGTGAAAGCTGTTATTTTTATTTTTTGCCTCATTATTTTTTCTATTTTAATTAGACGAGCATATCAAAACACAAAAAAAGTAAATATAAATCGCATTCAGTTAAAGACAAATACGAATCATGATGGAAAATTGACCATTCTACATTTAACCGATATGCACCTTGAAAATATATCCGTTTCTCCAGAGGATCTTAAACAAATGGTACAAAACCAAAAAATAGATTTAATTGCATTAACCGGTGATTATTTGGACCGCAAACGTACGATTCCGAAACTAATTCCTTATCTCCAACTATTTAAGGAAATCAATCCCCAATATGGAATATTTGCCGTTTTTGGCAATCACGACTATGTGCTAAAAGAAAAAAATTTTACTAAACTAAAAAATTTATTGGAAAATTATGGGTGTAAAACACTACAAAATGAACATGTGACAATTGAAACAAATGGTCAGCTTATCAATATTATCAATATTATTGGAATTGATGATTACAGTACAGGGAGAAGCAATATAGAAAAAGCGTATAATCATGCACCGCTTGGTTTCCATCTTGTGTTAACGCATGACCCGAATATTGTGTTGAAAATGACAGATGTCCCGTTTGATTATCTTCTTTCCGGTCATTTCCACGGTGGACAAATATACTGGCCGAAACCATATCATCTAGTTAAAATGGGAGAACTGGCTCGTAAAAAAAATTATTAAAGGACTTCATTACTATAAGGGAAAACCTTTTTATTTCAGTGAAGGACTCGGCCAAACAGGTGTTAACATCCGGATTGGCTCCAGACCCGAGATTACTTTTCATAACATCCATCCATTATCTTACTCGAATAGACTAAAGCTTATCACAAACACTAAATCTGTAAGAAGAGATAGATCTTCTTTAAACCGCACAAAGGGGGGCTAGCTTTGAAAAGAAAGTGGATGCGTAATATGAATATCAACAGACTGACTTCTTTAATGAAGAGAAGAAGAAATAACCGAAATATGCTCTGGTTATCATTAGTAGGTATCGGCCTTGCCGGTGGAGCTACTGCCTTTGGAATGACTCGGGGAAGAAACGGTTCAATCCAACAGATGATGAAAAAGGCCACACAAAAAATGGAACAGTTTACACCGAATATGTTAAATACAAACCAATCTTAATCTTAAAGAGAAAGGAAACAGAATTGATTCTGTTTCCTTTCTTTCGTTATTGTTTATTCTGTTCCTCATTCCTTTTTAGATCCGTTTCATTGTTTGTCGTATTCGGTACATAACCATATCCGTCAATATAGGTGCTCCAATCATTTGTTCGTCCCATATTCGTTGCCTCATCACGGTTAAGCGCATTGTTGACAGAAGTTGCTTGATTTTTGGCTTGATCATCAGCTTCCGGGAATATTTCACTACCGATTTCGGTGTCATTGATGGCATTGTTTGCCCTACCTGTTACAGTATTACCTTTTGCTTGATTCGCTTTACCGGTGTTGTTACCCTCAGGAAGAATCTCTTCAGCAAATTCGGCATCTGCGTTTGTTGTTGATTGATTATTTTTCACTTTCGGATAATTTTCTTCTGCCATTTCTGTTTGATAACTTGGTCTGGCCTGAGAATTTGTTGCCCGATTCTGTGTTGTATCCTTATCATTGATAACATTGTTTACAACATACCGATGGAAAAAGACTTCCCCTATGGCAATCAATGCAGCTGAAAGGAAACTGGCTGTTCCCAAGCGGATCGGTTCCTCAATAATCATGGCACCAATCATCCAAGCTCCTAAATATGCTAATCCAAAATCTGCAATCGTGGCTGCCGTGTTTCCAAATCTAGGTAAAATAAGCAGATCACCAACCAAATAGGCAGTAATCGTAAGGATAAAACTTATTGTCAAAATATCACCGAAAGACACGCCATATAAAAATCCAAATACGACGGCCAACATTGCCGTTATCATAACAAATTTTATAACTAGTGAACGTAAATGTTCCATAATATCCTCCTTTTCCGTTTGATACGTTCACCATTAGATTGAGTTATTTTTTTAATTTTATACTTCTATTTCATTGAACCCAGCTATTTTTCCTGTAAAGCTTTCCTTGGTTATGACCTTCATCGAATCGGGATCATTGCTGGAAATATAATTTTCTTAGTGATAAAAATGGATTTTTTGAATAGGAATCATTGTTTATTTTCCAATTGATGATACAATCTTTATTATAAATAAAAGACACAGCAATTCTCTGGAGATGATGAAATGAACAATAAATTAGAAAAAGCAACCTTTGCCGGCGGGTGTTTCTGGTGTATGGTAAAACCTTTTGACCAATGGGACGGTGTTATAAGTGTTATATCCGGTTACTCAGGGGGACACGTTGAAAATCCGACTTACGAGCAAGTAAAAACCGGAACGACAGGCCATTATGAAGTCGTCCAGATTACTTACGACCCGACCATCATTCGTTATGAAACGATTATTCAAATATATTGGCAACAAATTGACCCGACCGACCCGGATGGACAGTTTCACGACCGGGGTAGTCAATATCGAACAGCGATTTTTTATCATACGGAAGAACAAAAAAGGATTGCGGAAACAACAAAAAAAGAACTGGAACAAAGTGGTATGTTTACTAAGCCGATTGCCACAAAAATTTTACCGGCCGCACCGTTTTATCCTGCAGAAGAGTACCATCAAGACTTTTACAAAAAAAGCCCGGAAGATTATATTGAAGATCGCCAAAAATCCGGTCGGGACGAATTTATTAAAAAACACTGGAATGAAATATAATCCATTCTAAAACAGGGAATACATTAGCTATTCCCTGTTTATTACTTTTTCCAACATTTTTTATATATGCCATGTTATACTTACATTGATATGTTTATTGGAATATATTATAAAGAAAACTCGGCGATTGCCGAGCCTTTAGGCGAAAGCAGAGCCGTAGTCAGCGAAAATACATTTTCGCTTGCGAGGTAATGCTACCGAAG
>NZ_JAJCHL010000134.1:0-6085 GCF_020554505.1 Caldibacillus sp. 210928-DFI.2.18 | reverse complement strand
TCCAACAGGGATACTGCTGAATCAAGCTACCTTACTATTAAATCCAACAGGGATAATGCTGAATTAAGGTTTAAGATTTTCTATACTATAAAAAGGACAGGAAAGTTTTCCTGCCCTCTTTTTTGCGACTGTGCGACTTTCGCTTTCGTCGCAGATATACCCTACCATCGATGCGCCTTGGCATTACTCCGCAAAATAATATTATTTTGTGACATTTCTGTATGACCGTTCACTTGCGATTTCATCCGTTTCGGCCTAGTCCAATTATGGTGAAACAATTGTCTTGTGCGGTCAACATCATGGAAATAAGCCATTTTATCACCTCTTGGCAGGATTTGATATTCAAAAGAGAATATCATGATTATTTTGCTATTTCTTCACAAAATATATGAATTTTTTTATTAAATTCATGTAAAATTTCCGTAGGGCCCAGCTCATACAAGTTTTTATCCGCAATATTTTTTAGCCTTTCCAGAAAGTTTTAAAAACAACTACAACAACTTGTCAATGGTGGCTTTTCCCAATTTATACTTTTTATGTGGTTTATAGTAAATACAATTTTATCCTTAACTAATTTGTAACAATTTAGGGCTTCCATTTAGAAAGTTATAGTTTACAATATAGATGTAGTGTTAACTATATTGTAATAATGTATTTTGTAATTTATCACCAAGGTAAGCCTTTCCAAATATGGTTTTTGTCTACTTTGTGAACGTAATTAACACTTTTGTCTAAAATGTGAACAATTTTAGTCAAGAGTGTGAACAAATCTATAACTTTATTGCAATTATATGAATTTCAACTTCTAAGAAAGGGAGAGTCGTATGAAAAAAAGGAAAAGCCTGCTTTTATCAGTATTCTCAGTCATGCTTGTGTTTCTGCTTAGCGGCTGTGAAATGGCTGAACTGGTAGTATTCAACCCAAAAGGACCGCAAGCTGAAAAAATTCTTGATTTAATTAACTGGTCTCTTATTTGGATTGGACTTATCATGGTTGTCGTTATTGCCTTGTTTGTTTATATTGTCTGGAAGTATCGGGCACGTCCGGATAATGCGGATTATGAACCGCCGCAAGAAAAAGGTAATCATCTTGTGGAAATTATTTGGACAGCTATTCCATTCATCATTGTGGTCATCCTGATGGTTCCAACCGTTACCACTTTATTTGATCTGGAAGAAGTTCCAGCAGGTTATGAAGACCAAGAACCATTAGTGATTCATGCAACTTCAGCTGACTGGAAATGGATATTCAGTTATCCGGAACAAAATATTGAAACCATTAACTATGTAAATATTCCGGTTAACCGTCCTGTACTATTTAAATTGACATCGGCAGGAACCATGCAGTCATTCTGGATCCCTGCATTAAGCGGTCAAAAATATACGATGGCAAAAATGGAAACAGAACTTTATATAGTAGCAGATCATGAAGGGTCTTACTTTGGCAGAAACTCAAACTTCAATGGTAAAGGATTCAAAGAAATGGAATTTGAGGTACTTGCCCAATCTTCACAGGATTTTGATAAATGGGTAAAAGAAGTTCAGGAAAAAGCACCTAAATTAACAGAAGAAATGTATGCAGAAAAACTTAAACCTTCACATTTAGGTAGAGAGACGTTTTCAAATACACATCTTGAATGGGTTGATCATGCGGATCCTCATGCTAAAGAATATTTAAATCCTGAATTATACCGTGTTCACGGTTATCCGGGCAAAACTTTTACTGATGAAAATAATGATGTAGACAACGATACAGAAAATAGTGAACCATCATCATGGAGGTGACCATAGTGGACATTAAATGGGATAAAATATTAATCACAGGGAATCCACTCATTTTAGGTGCACAAATTTCAATTGTACTGACAATGGTTGGTATTGTTGTTGGTCTAACTTATTTTAAAAAATGGAAATATCTTTGGTCAGAATGGTTAACATCGGTTGACCATAAACGAATTGGAATTATGTACATCATCATGGGTGTGCTTATGTTCTTCCGTGGTGGTGTCGACGGCTTAATGATGAAAGCTCAAACAGCCGTACCGGAAAATACATTTTTAGATGCTCAACATTATAATGAAGTTTTTACAACTCACGGCGTAATCATGATTTTATTTATGGCGATGCCGATGTTAATCGGAATTATGAATATTGCCATGCCGCTTCAAATCGGGGCTAGGGACGTGGCATTCCCGCAATTGAACTTATTAAGTTTCTGGTTGACTTTTGCCGGTGCAATGCTATTTAACCTCTCGTTTGTCATTGGTGGCTCTCCGGATGCAGGATGGACATCTTACTTCCCGCTTGCCGGTAAAGAGTTTACACCCGGAATCGGTAATAACTTTTACATGGTTGCCCTTCAGATTGCCGGTATCGGTACTTTGATGAGTGGAATTAACTTTATCGTCACAATTATGAAGATGCGGGCACCGGGTATGAAATTAATGAGAATGCCGATGTTTACTTGGACGACATTAATTACATCATTAATTATTGTCATTGCCTTCCCGATCTTTACAGTTGCATTATTATTGGGAACAATGGACCGGATTTTCGGTACACACTTCTTTACCGTTGCAGATGGCGGTCTGGATATGCTTTGGGCTAACCTGTTCTGGTTATGGGGTCACCCGGAAGTGTATATTGTTGTTCTACCGGCATTCGGTATTTACTCGGAAGTTGTTGCAACATTTTCAAAGAAACGTTTATATGGTTATACATCAATGGTTATGGCAATCGTTGTTATTTCCGCCTTAAGTATGCTTGTATGGGTTCACCATTTCTATACTATGGGCGTTGGACCTGCAGTTAACTCTGTGTTCTCCATTACAACGATGGCAATTGCGGTTCCAACCGGTATTAAAATGTTTAACTGGCTCTTTACTATGCGCAAAGGCCGGATAGAATTTACAGCACCAATGATGTGGACATTAGCGTTCATCCCTACGTTCTTAATCGGTGGGGTAACAGGGGTTATGCTCGGAATGGCAGCTGCAGACTTCCAATATCATAATACATTGTTCTTGGTTGCTCACTTCCATTACACATTAATTCCTGGTGTTGTTTACGCAGTATTTGCAGCACTTTATTACTGGTGGCCAAAAGTGTTTGGATTCAAATTGAATGAGCGAATCGGTAAATGGCATTTCTGGTTATTTAACATTGGATTTAACTTAACATTCTTCCCAATGTTCTTCCTTGGTTTACAGGGAGCGGCAAGACGGATGTACACTTACTCGGAAGAATCCGGATTATGGCCGTTATATGCATTATCTGCAGTAGGTGCAATTTTCCTTGCTGCCGGTTTTGCAGCACTTTGCTATAACATTTACTGGAGTATTCGTTACGAAAAACGGACAACAGAAAATGATCCGTGGGGTACAGCAAGAACGCTGGAATGGGCTACTGCAACACCTGTTCCGCATTACAATTTTGCTGTTGTTCCGGAAGTTACCGATGTTGATGCTTATTGGGAAATGAAAAAGAATAAAGATAACTTTGCATTAGATCCAAATAAAATTAAACCAATTCATATGCCAAGTAATTCCGGATTACCTGTATATATGGGGGCAGCCTTCTTAATTGCAGGATTCTTCCTTGTCTTTGAATGGATTCCTTTAGCAGCAATTTCCGCTTTCCTCATCTTTGCAGGAATGATTAAACGCTCCTTTGAATACGATGATGGTTACTATGTTCCGGTTGAAGAAATCATCGAGAAAGAGCGTACATGGAGAGGTGATTCGAAATGATGGAAAGCAAAATGATTAATCACTCTGTACCGACAGAATACCAATCAGAACAAGGAAAATTAAATATATTAGGTTTCTGGATTTTCATCGCGGCAGAAATCATTTTATTTGCAACATTGTTTGCCGTCTATGGGGTTCTTCATACAAGAACCTCTGACGGGCCGACTGGAGAGGAAATTTTTGTTATAAAAGATGTTGTCATTCAAACAATGCTTTTGTTAACAAGTAGTTTTACCGCCGGATTAGTCATTCATGAAATGCGACGTGGAAATGTTCGCGGGTTAATTACTTGGTTAATCATTACTTTAGCATTGGGTGGCGGCTTCCTGTATATGGAAATTAATGAGTTTATCCATTATGTTCATGCAGGCGCCGGGATTCAAACAAGTGCATTTACATCCAGTTTGTTAACTTTACTGGGAACACACGGAGCCCACGTCACTTTAGGTATCTTTTGGGCGATAATGGTTATCATCCAGCTGCTGCAAAGAGGAATTACACCAATAACAGCAAGTAAAGTTCATATTTGGGGTATTTATTGGCACTTCCTTGATGTTGTTTGGATTTTCATCTTTACATTTGTTTATGTAGGGGGGTTAATTTAGATGAACAGCAAGTCACATAATAGTTTCCCCTATACGCATGTTGTCGGGTTTTTATTATCCATTGCTTTAACCATTGCGACGTTATTCGTTGCCTTTAAGACAGGTCTTTCAGCAGGTATTGTGATGATTATTATTGCCGGGTTGGCTGTTGCTCAAGCAGGACTGCAACTATTTATGTTCATGCATATGACAGAAGGCGAAGATCGCGATACAAAAGTGGTCCATACGGTATATGCGGTGTTCATGGCTGTTGTCATTGTCGCTGGTTCCATCTGGGTTATGACTGCCGGGCATCCAATTCATTAAACTTATCATGATACAGTGTAAAAAACGGGTTTCCCAAAAGGGACCCGTTTTTTTAGTCCATGTTTTAAGAGCGCTTCGTCAATATAGAAATGTCTTCAAGTTGATTATGACCCGTTTTTTAGTGCATGTTTTAAGAGGCGGTTGCAGTCTGTGAGGAGAGGAAAACTTAAGATTTTTCCCGGTCTTTTTGAACATCCACTTTCCATACATTTTGATTGAGTTTCATTGATACAGGGTGTAAAATGAAGTAACTGTTATTTAACAGTTCTGAAGATTTTCAAGGGGGAACGAGAAATGAAATTCATAAAGTTCATTTTGCAAATGTTATTGATTACCTTTTTTTACATCATTGGTGAAGTTTTACAAAATATCTTTCGGTTATCGATCCCAGGGAGTATTATCGGATTAATTTTATTGTTTCTCTTCTTGTCCAGTAAAATACTTCCGGAAACCTGGGTGAATCAAGGGGCGAATTTTCTGCTGTCACTTATGCCTTTGTTTCTTGTACCCGCCACAGTTGGGGTGATGAATTATTTCCATATTTTTCACGGCAAAGGAATACTCCTTATCATGGGTATAATCGTAAGTACCTGCATTGTCTTTGTCGCTTCTGCTTTTGTTTGTGAGAAATTGGGGAAAACTACATTCAAAGAGAAGGAGAAACATTTGGCATGAACACTATAAGTATTGGAGTCGGCATGTTCTTATTAACCGTTGGCGTATTTTTTGCAGCGAAAAAATTTGCCGTTAAATATAAAAACCCGATTTTGAATCCAACATTAACAACGACCATCATTATTATTATTATATTGGTAAGTTTGAATATTCCTTATGAAACATATATGGATGGGGGCAAATGGCTTCATGAATTACTAGGACCGACAGTCGTGGCGTTAGCCTTTCCTTTATATAAATACAAAGAACTTTTATTGAAATATTTCCAACCGGTCTTGGTTAGTATTTTTCTGGCCGTTACGTTGAATTTGATAACAGTTTACATAATCTTAAATCTTCTTGGTTATACGAAAGAAATGATTTTTACGGCGCTTCCCAAGTCGATTACAACCGCTGTCGCTGTTCAAATAGCCGGTCAGATTGGCGGGATTCCGTCATTAACCGCTGTTTTTGTTATGATCGCAGGGTTTACCGGGGCAATCATCGGGCCGTACTTACTTAAAATTTTCAAGTTTGACCATACAATCGCACGCGGAATGGCTTTTGGTAACGCCTCCCACGCAATTGGCACAGCCAAGGCATTTGAAGATAATCTCGAAACAGGTTCAATCAGTTCAGCAGGCATGATTTTATCGGCAATTTTCAGTTCTTTTCTTATCCCTTTTCTTGTTTGGATCCTTTTTTAAAAAATCGAGTTTAAGAAAAGCGCAGAGCGCCCGCTTAGCGACGTACAAACTGGAGCGCCCCGCAA
>NZ_JAJCHL010000133.1:0-6107 GCF_020554505.1 Caldibacillus sp. 210928-DFI.2.18 | reverse complement strand
CAATTTTAACAAGAGGTGCTGTTGATTTATATGCGTTGTTTGAATGGGGGCTTACGTTTTCTCAATCAATTATCTGTTTAACCCCATGTATATCTATCCTATCTCCTCGACCCTACGATTTTATCTAATCTGTCAACTCAACCCTACCTATTTTATGGCTCAAATTTAGACCAAAAAACACCCTCGATATGTTTCCATGAACATCGAGGGCTTAGGCCGAGTAGACAGATTTAACTTCATTATATAAAACTCAATATTCTCAAGGCTTTTCAGGCTTTACTTTTTAGACATCAGACAGACCGTCTCCACATGGCTAGTCTGCGGGAACATGTCGACCGGCTGCATGTACTCTATCTTGTACTTTTTCATCAACTTATTCAAGTCTTTCGCCAATGTCGATGGGTTGCAGGAGACGTACACGACCGTTTTGGCACCTGTTTTTAAGATGGTATCGAGGAGTGTTTCGTCGCAGCCGGCTCGGGGTGGATCAACGACAACAACATCCGGCCTCCATCCTGCTTTCACCCATTTCGGCATAACGGTTTCGGCTTTACCGACTTCATAATGAGCATTTTTCAGACCGAGTCGTTCTGCGTTTTTCCTCGCATCACGAATTCCCTCTTTGACCACGTCCATGCCGCGAACTTCTCCGGCCTTATCCGCCAACCAAAGCCCAATTGTTCCAACACCGCAATAGGCATCGACCACTTTTTCCTTTCCCGTTAGTCCCGCAGCTTTTTTCACTTCATCATAAAGCTTCACCGTTTGAATTGGATTTAATTGGAAAAAGGCACGGGAAGATAATTCAAAGCTGATATCACCCAAAACTTCCTGAATCGTTTCCTCTCCGCCAAGTTGCAGTGACTCATCACCAAAGATTAGTGACGTTTTTTTTTCATTGATATTTTGGATAATCGATTTCACCTCAGGAAGACGCTTTTGAATTTCAGCTATAATTAATTCTTTTTTTGGCAAATCTTTCTTTGCGGTTATTAAAACAACTTGAACATCGCCCGTTCCTACCGCTACTCGGGCAACAATTGTCCGCACCAAGCCCGTCCGTTTCCGCTCATCGTACACCGGAATATGTAAATCGCTCAATATTTCTTTAACTACACGCACCGCTTTATTCGTTGCCGGATGTTGAACGATGCAGTTGGGAATGTCAATGAGGCGATGAGAGTTTATACTATAGAGGCCTGCTATGTAATTTCCTTTAATTTCACCAAGCTGGAATTGGGATTTGTTTCGATAAAGCCATGGGTCATCCATCCCGATTGTCGGCCGTATATCAAGTTTTTCAATGTCCAATTTCGTATGGCGTTCCAGTGCTTGAATAAGGATATCCCGTTTTTCGACAAGTTGTTGGCTATACGCCAAGTGCTGAAGCTGACAACCTCCGCAATCTTCGTAAATTGGGCATGGGGGGTTGACACGGTGAGGCGATTTTTTACGGATTTTCTTGATCCGGCCTTCCGCAAAATGATTATGGATGTTGGTCGCCTCGACAACCACTTCTTCACCGGGCAATGCATTTGGCACAAACACCACTTGCTTTTTAAAATAGCCGACACCTTCCCCGTTGATTCCAAGCCTTTTTATCGTTACTGGAAACACTTGTCCCTTATGTATGTTGACACTAGTGTTTGTTAATTTTTTCATCAAGTTCATCCTTTATTACGTTTGAAATAGTATTCTTTAACATATGGTAGTTTAGGGGAAAGGGAAAGTCAACTTTTGGCCAAACTCAATTATGTTTTAGAAAGAAGGCAAAAATTCAAGCTAAGAGTCTCATTTCTTACGTTTTATTCCCTATTTTCTGTTTCCTGGTCTAAATATGTATCTTATATTTCTTGGCTTTTTTTTTAGTTCAATGACCCTGTCACGTGTTTCTATTACTGCCCGTTTGATTTGAGTAATTTCTTTTTCAAGTTTTCCTAGACGTTGATTGTGATTGCTCCATTGGGTAGCAGCGTATTTAATCCAACTACCGCAACAAAGCTCTGCATGACTTCAGGCGAGATTTTTAAGAAAGCCCCACACTCCTAAAAAGAAAGCACCCCCGAAAGTTGATTTAGTAAATTTCGAAGGTGTTTTCGATGATTTTTTTCCTGTTATTTTTTAAAAGATTTTCCTAAGCTTTCCAAAATTTGCTCGATGCCATGCCCCATTCCGGATTCTACCGCTCCCACATAGGCACCTTCTACAATGGGTACATTTTCGGCAATTCTGATATTTCCTTTTCCCGCCAATTCGATGGCGACTTCGGCATTCATCATTGCACTTCCTAAGTCATAAAAAAGGATGACGCCTGCTTCACTATATACTTGATCAATGGCTGATAATATTTTTTCCACATTTGTACCGATTTCATTTGTATCTGTCCCGCCTGCAGCTGCAACAGGGACATTTTTTACGACTTGCTCAATTAGCTCTTTTGCTCCTTCTGCAATTTTTGGACTATGAGAAATTAGAACGATTCCTACATTGGTCATAAATTTGCTCCTTCTCTATTTTTAAACTATGTGAAATTTAGAACGAGCTCACATCGGCCTTTAATTTGTCCCTTCTTTTTTTACTATGTGAAATTAGAACGAGCTCACATTGGTCATCGATTAGTCCCCTTCTCTCATCGTTTCCGCTAATGTTTGAAATAAGTAGTAGGACGATACTGACCCCGGATCGATATGACCTACCGATCGCTCTTTTAAGTAAGCGGCTCTCCCTTTCAACGCCAGCAATTCTTTTGTTGCTTCCATTGCACCTTTTGCCGTTGCCTCCAAATTTCCCCAATCAATCGGACTGTTTTGCTTCATATAATGATGAACAGGAATCCATACATCCAACATTGTTTTATCTTTAAGCTTTGCCTTACCTCGTTGCTCCAGACCTTTAATTGCTTCTTCTACCGCAAGCGTCAAGTCCTCTTCAGTCAATTTTTCCTTATTTTTCGTTGCCATCGCCATTTTTAAAAAAGCTGTGCCATACAACGGACCGGATGCACCACCGACTTTTGACATTAACACCATGGCAACATCTTTCAGCAAATCCGAGGGGGTCGCATAATCGGCATCGGATAGTTTATTCATTACTTCTTGGAAACCTCTTGCCATATTTACCCCATGGTCTCCGTCACCAATGGCCTGGTCCAGCTCGGATAAATATTCTTTATGTTTTTGGATCTTTTCGTTTAGTGCTTCCATCCAAAGTTTTGCTTTTTTAACTGTTAATTCCATAATTGAACCCTCCAGTTATTGCTAAAGTGCCGGGATTACTGCTCCATTTTCCGGCACTATCCACTCGTTTTTTTTATGCCCGGATTACTGATCTTATTCCCGACACTGTTCAACCCGTTTTTTTTAATGATCAAATTACTGTTCATTTTTTCGGCACAGTCAAACTGTATTTTTTAAAATGCCCGGATTATTGTTCCATTTCCTCGACACCAGTCAACCGGTTATTTTTTAAATGCAGGTGTATTGGCATGAGCAGCCAGTAAGTCTTTCAATTCGTCATCCAATTTTAAAAGGGTGACGGAACAACCGGCCATTTCAAGGGATGTCATGAAATTTCCAACGAATGTTTCATAAACCGCAATCCCTTTTTCTTTTAAAATTTGATTCACTTTTCGATTGACAATGAAGAGTTCCATCTCAGGGGTTGCACCTAACCCGTTAATCATGACAGCAACTTCATCACCACTTGATAGCGGCATATCTTTAAAAATATGATCGGTCAATTCTGTGGCAATTTCATCGGCTGTCGCAAGGGGTTTCCGTTCGGTACCCGGCTCGCCGTGGATGCCAAGACCGATTTCCATTTCATTTTCTCCTAATGTAAAGCTCGGTTTTCCTACGGCCGGTGGTGTACATGGACTAATCGCCATTCCCATCGAACGAACATTTTTCACCACTTTTTCCGCAACCTCTTTCACATCAGCTAATGTACCTCCCATTTCCGCCTTTGCACCGGCAATTTTATGAACCAAAATGGTCCCGGCAATTCCACGGCGACCGGTCGTAAATGTACTATCTTCTACTGCCACATCATCATTGACTACGACTTTGTCCACTTGAATTCCTTCCATTTCAGCCAATTCCGCAGCCATATCAAAATTCATAACGTCACCTGTATAATTTTTGACAACCATAAATACACCTTTCCCACTGTCAACGGCTTTAATCGCTTCCAAAATTTGATCAGGGGTTGGCGAGGTAAATACCTCTCCGGCAACGGCTGCATCGAGCATTCCTTGACCCACATAACCGGCATGGGCAGGTTCATGACCGCTTCCTCCACCGCTAATAATTCCGACTTTATTCGCTACCGGTACATCCTTTCTTGTCACAACCGCCCGCCCGTCAATGAGTTTTAATTGGTTTGGATAAGCAGCAACTAAACCTTCTAACATTTCTGTTACCACATGTTCCGGATGGTTGATGATTTTTTTCACGTTCTTCACTCCCTGCATTTTGATTATTGAAAACCAGTGATCTATCCATATTTTAACATATGCTTTGTAAAATGTGGGTTGGATCTTTACTATTTCTAAAAAAATCATCAGTGAAGGCAAAACAATTAATGGAACTTATTGGATGATTAGCACTCAAAAAGCCTATTTTTCAAAAACATTTACGCTCAAATGACAATATACTGTGTCTTGATAAAAATTGTTAGTACTATATTTGGCGCAAATCTTTCCTTAAAACCTTTTTGGGTGATAACCATTGGATAGCATTCAAGGAGATGAAGAACTTCAGGAAATGCTTGATAGTCTGTCCAATGATTAATCTATAAGGTTGTCTCGATATTTGGTGTTGGGGCGCAAGATGTGTGTTTCCATAACGAATCATTTAAGCCCCATTTCAAGTTTCGATGCATGAAGAAAGTATTGGAAGGTCGGCTTTCAGAAAATCGCTTCTTTTTTTTGGAAACGTCTGACAGCCGATGACTGAAGTATTAAATTACAAAAGCATTCGGTCAGTATCAAAAAGACATCTTTTAAAAAAACGACTGTTTAAACTACAATAATAAAAACCATTGTCACATAAAGTTTTTTATATCTCCTTTTTGGTCGTATTCAATATTTGTATTAAAACCTTCTCCTCAATAAAAAATCTTATTCTTTCCAAACTGCTGACTCAATACGTAGTCGTTTAGGCTTTTGAATGTATAGCCTCGTTTTTTTAGGTCGACAATGGCCTTTTCCAATGCATCCGCATTATCTTTTGAAACTGTATGTAGAAGGATGACGGCCCCCGGGTGAATTTGTTTCATAATTTCGTTGTACGAATATTCCCATCCCTTTTGTTGGTCGGTTTTCCAATCAACAAAAGCAAGCGACCAAAAGACATGGATATAACCCGCATCTTTCGCAACTTTCAATGTGCGCTCACTAAAGATTCCCCGCGGCGGTCGCATGAATATCATTTCCTCTTGACCCGTCAATTCTTTTGTTTTTTGCTTGACTTTATCCAGCTCTTCCTTGATTTTCGCATCATTAATTTGGGTAAAATCCGGATGGCTCCACGAATGATTGCCGACAATATGGCCTTCTTTTACCATACGCTTTACCAAATCCGCTGCGGAATTAAGATAATGACCCGTTACAAAAAAAGTAGCGGGAACTTGTTCCTTTTTTAAAACATCTAAAATTTTTTCGGTATAACCATTCTCATAACCGTTATCGAATGTTAAATATACAACCTTTTCAGTTGGATCGGCTTTATAAAATGCATTATATTTTTTCAGTAATTCATCATAGTTTGCCCCTGTTTCCGGTGGCACTTCATTTTCTGCTTTTTTAAATCCCCAATGAATCGCTGAATTGGAGACGGCAGTTGCTGACATTCCGTGTGCAAAAAACAGGCATATGACGGTCATATATAACATTAAGCACCTTTTCAAAGTTATCCATCCTTTCCTTTTTTCTTAGTTTGTCATAAGGAAAGGAAATCATGCTAAAAAAGTGGAACTGCGTTTTGTAGGGAAGTCGGTAGCTCACTTATTGAACGATACTGTTAAAAAATGGTGCTGAACCGTCTATTGGATTATCACGCTTTATTGGACAAAACCTTCAAAATACCGAACAAAAATGTCCATTAAAA
>NZ_JAJCHL010000132.1:0-6177 GCF_020554505.1 Caldibacillus sp. 210928-DFI.2.18 | reverse complement strand
TACTTCCCAAAACCATTTACATCAAGCATTTAAACAAGATTTTGGACTGCGAAAGCTGAGTTATGATATAATATAAAATTATATTTATTTCAACAGTGAGGAGTACTTATGCTTGAATCTATTTTTATTGGTCTCGTCTTACTTTGCTTAGGTATACCGATTGCCAGTTTTGTTATTCTGCTATTATTGGGTTTCTTTGATAAAGAGTTAGATTATTTGCAGTTAGAAAATAAAAAAATTGAAATGGAAAAGGAATTGCATCGGGTTGAGTATTTTCAGTTAAGCCAACAAATTGAACCCCACTTTTTATTCAACTCCTTAAATGCCATGCTGTCTCTTGGAAGGCTTGGCAGAGCAAAGGATCAAAATTATGCACTAGAACAATTTTCTAAATTTCTAAGATATAAATATTCAGAAAAAGATTCTCTTGTCCCTTTTAAAAGAGAACTATCATACACAAAACATTATATATTCATTCAGAAAATAAGATTTGATAATCGGCTTTCTGTAGAGCTAACGATAGATGAGCGTGCCCAATCTACTTATTTACCACCATATATGTTGCAAACATTAGTTGAAAATGCTTTTAAACATGGACTTGAAAAGAAAAAAGGAACAAAGAATTTATTTATATCATTAGAACGTGAAGGAAATTGGGTAACGTTAATTGTAATGGACAACGGACCGGACTTTGAAGAAAATCAAATAGACTACCATGGAATTGGACTTCAAAATATTAAAAAACGACTGGGTCTTATCTATGAACTTTATACAGACTTAAAGATATATAGAAAAAATGGGATGACTATTGCAAAGGTCATTTGGCCCTACACTCCGGAGGGAAAAGTATGAATATTTTAATAGTTGATGATGAAATACTAGAAATAGAGCAATTAACCTATTTAATTAATGAAAAATACCCAGAATGGAAAATATTTCGAGCTGAGGATACAGTTCAAGCTAAACAAATTTTGCTTGTTCAAACAATACATTTAGCATTGTTAGATATTCATTTGCCAGGTGAATCTGGGTTGGAACTTTTCAAATACATTCGTCAGCATTATCAAACTGAATGCGTGATTGTCACTGCATTTGCTGAATTCCAATACGCCCAACAAGCAATCAAACTTCAAGCCCTTGATTACCTGGTAAAACCAATTATGACTGATGAGTTATATCAAATGCTTAACAAATATATTCAAAAAGTCGGCTATGTCGAGGGGCAATCTCAATTAATTAGACAAGCGTTAGAATTCATTCATGAACATTATCCGGAAAAAATTCATCTCTCAATGCTAGCAAATGAAGTTCATACTTCCCCAAACTACTTAAGCAGGAAGTTTTCTAAAGAAATCGGGATGAGTTTTCAAGAGTATTTAACATTACATCGTATCGAAATTGCTAAAAAGCTTCTAAAAAAGCAACCGGATTGGTCCATTCAAAAAATTTCTGAGGAAGTTGGTTTTGCAAGCATTCATTATTTCAGTCTTTCTTTTAAAAAACATGTAGGATCAACACCAAGTCAATATAGGGAGAGTCCACATCATGATTGATTCGTATATATTATTATTCTTTTTTGCTGGTATCCTTATCATTAATCTTGATAAGATCGCAAACCCTTCATCAATCCATAATTTTATCAATGTAAATTCAAATATTGGTCTCAAACAAGGTACAATTTTAATTTGGTTAGCCTTATATACACAGTTATTCTTTTTTTACCCTGTTTTTCTCTTATTACATTACGGTTTATTTTGGAGTTTTTTCTTTACTATTATAATGTTAATTTTTATTCATTTTATTATTAACAAAATAAATAGTCATCTTCATGGTGAAAGGATTGATAAGCCTGTTCTCTATCAAATATATGAACGTAAACTAACTAATCGTGCGTTTAAACCAGTGATTGTTATCATTTTTATTGCCAATCTGGATGGTTTTCTTTTGCAACTTCCTTTAGCCGCCTTATTTTTCGATTATTTTTCACCCAATTTATCTGTCGTGTTCATTTGTCTCCTTGTACTTTTCTCTATTATTATCGCTGCGCTCGGAGGCATGTTTAACATTTATCTGACAGGTTATATATTCTTACTGACTTGTGGGGGAATTCTGTTATTTATCCCACTTTTACTCTACTTAAAAACAGGAATTCATCACATTTTTCTATCATTTCATGAGATCCAATTCGAACAAAACCACCTATTTTTAATTTTCCTAACATCATTATTCGTGTTGATGGGAATATTACTAAGCCACATGTACTTATGGCAAGTATTAAGCTCAATAAAACAAAACTATAAAAAAAATTCTGTAACAATGTCCGTTTTTTGTTTTGCAGCTTTACCTTTATCAATGATTTTATTGACTGTTTATATGATTGCTACCTACCAAAATTCTTCCCTCATAGGTCTTGTGAGAGAATATTTAATCCAACCAACTACGGCAATTTCATTATTGGTAATTCTTGTATGGTTATTTTCTGTTATAAACACTGTAATCTTTTCCACATTTGCACTAGCTCAATCAGTAATCTTTTTACGCCATCAAAAACTAGTTAATAAAATGGGAAGATCTTTTTACTATATTCTCTTAATTAGCTGCTTTATCTTAACAATTATCATGTTGTTACTTAAAAATTATCTGCCTGTTTTACTTATGGCCTACCTACTCACATATATCGTAATCTCACTGCCATTTTGGATAATGTTAAACAGTAAGTGTAAACGTTCATTATGGTTTCCTCTTGCTATTATTCTTATCTGGTTCGTGAGTTTAGGCAGCTTTATATTTTACAATCAGGCTACACCAGCTATTTTTGTCGCGATAATCGGTACGGTAGCACTTTCGTTTATTTCTAAGTTGGTGGATTTTATAAAATAGTTAAGATTTTATAAAATTAGGTGTTTATATTATAAAAAATTTTTCAAAAAAAAGATAAAATAACTATAAAGGAGCTGATGATATGAGATATCAATTATCAAAGGAAACTTATATTTATGCAATGAGCAGTGAGAACAAACCTGTTTTACATGTGCCATCCGGAAGTCAAGTTGAGATTGAAACGTATGATTGTTTCCTAAATCAAATTGAAAGTGAGGATACCGGATATGGCTCAATTGATTGGGATCATGTTAATCCTGCTACAGGGCCAATATATGTTGAGGATGCAGAACCCGGAGACATTTTAAAAGTTGAAATCAAAAAAATCGAGCTTGCTGATGAAGGCACCATGGTCACCGGTCCTAATTTAGGTGTAATGGGTCACAAACTTTCAGATTTTTCAATTAAAAAAGTGCCAGTCAAAGATGGTATCATTCGTTTTAATGAAAAATTGGAATTTCCAATTACACCTATGATTGGAGTAATCGGTGTAGCCCCCGCTGAAGGTAAAATTAATTGTGGCACCCCCGGAGAACACGGTGGAAATATGGACACAAAATTAATTACTGAAAAAGCGACTCTTTATTTTCCTGTTTTCCATGATGGCGCATTATTCTCCCTTGGTGATGTTCATGCAGCAATGGGAGATGGTGAGGTTTGTGTTTCAGGGGTAGAAATACCAGCAAAAGTTTCTGCAACTCTATCAGTTATTAAAGGACAAAGTATTCCGACACCTTTCCTTGAAAATGAAGATGGATTTACTGTAATTGTATCAAGACAAACAATAGATGACGCAGCTAGTGTTGCCGTCGAAACAATGGTTCAATATTTAGTCGACCGAACAGATATGGAAACCGATGAAGTAACCATGTTGTTAAGTGCTATTGGTGAAGTACAAATTAGTCAAATTGTTGACCCTTTAAAAACAGCAAGAGTTTTCGTACCAAAATCAGTTCTGAAGAGTTACCAAGTAGATAAATTATTTTAGGAGGATTATGGATGGAAGCTCAAACCGTACAAACAGATCAAAAAACATATTATAAACAAGAATTAAAACGTTCCTTATCATTTTGGGACTTATTAATATATGGAATGATTTTCATGGTTCCAATTGCACCATTTGGAATCTACGGTTCAGTGGCCATAGGCTCAAATGGAATGGTTGCTTTAACTTATTTAATCGGTATGATTGGGATGATTTTCACAGCGGTTAGTTATGCACAAATGTCGGAAGCTTTCCCAATTGCCGGATCGGTTTATTCATATGCACAAAGAGGCATTAATGATTCAGTTGGATTTATTGCCGGGTGGCTAATTTTATTAGATTATGTTTTCGTTCCAGCACTTCTATACTTGGTTAGCGCTTCTGCGTTGCATGATTTAGTTCCCCAAGTTCCAATTGTTTTATGGGCAGCATTGTTTATTGGCATTAATACAGTGATTAATGTATTAGGAATTGAGTTCACTGCTAAAGCTAACAAAATCATAGTGGTTTTGGAATTAATCGTATTAGCCATCTTTTTAGCCGTTGGAATTATTGCAATTGTTCAAGGTGTAAATGGTGCTACCTTTACGATGAAACCTTTATATGATGGTGATTATTTTAATATGAACCTTGTTATGGGAGCCGTTTCAATAGCAGTATTAAGCTTTTTAGGATTTGACGGCATTTCAACTTTAGCGGAAGAAACAAAAGAGGGAAGTAAAGCAATCGGAAAAGCTTGTATTGTAGCTCTATTAACAGTTGGAGTAATGTTTATTATTCAAACATGGGTTGCAGCATTAATTTGGCCGGACTTTACTACTTTTGAAAATGCCGATGTTGCCTTTTATCAAATTGCTGAAGTAGCTGGAGGTACTTGGTTAAGAATATTAACAATTTTAGCAACTGCACTATCCTGGGGAATTGCAAATGCACTAGTTGCTCAAGCTGCAATATCAAGAATTTTGTTTAGTATTGCTCGTGATGGGAAATTTCCTAAATTTTTGTCAAAAGTGCATCCAAAATACAAAACACCTTATTTGAGTACAATTTTAATTGCTGTTGTTTCTGTTTTTGTTGTATCATTTTTTTCATCTCAAATTGGTAAGTTGTCATCAGTAGTTAATTTCGGTGCTCTTTCATCATTTTTATTTTTGCATATATCTGTAATTAATTACTTTTTACGAAAAAAGAAAAGTAAAAATTACTTAATGCACTTAGTTATGCCAGTGATTGGTTTCCTTATAATCGGTTATGTCTGGATTAATTTAGATTCATTATCAAAAACACTAGGGTTTATTTGGCTCGCTATCGGTATTCTTTACTTAATCGGTCTAAAATTATTTAAGAAGGATACATCATTAAATATTGATTAAGGTTTGGTAAGGACCCTCAATGTGTAGGGTCCTTTTTTATTGTTTTTACAGAAATCTTAATTCTATGTTTTTTCCCTCTCAATCGGCAATGTACAGCAGCGAAATGAGCCGCCTGATTTAATGATTTCAGTTATGTCCACTTCAATGACTTCAAATCCGTTATTCTGCAATGCTTCATTAACCTGTTTATTTACTGGTAAACTTAAGATTTTCCGGTTTCCAATGGACAACACATTTGTTCCAAGCGTAAATTGTTCATCTTCTGAAACTGCAATTAATTTGTATCGCTCTTTCAATTTTTCAATATCTTCCTTATCCAATGCCTCAGGGTAATATAAAGCCAGTTCAGGTGAAACGATATTAAATACACAATCTAAGTGAAGGAATTTTTCATGGAAATTTATTGGAATAATTTCAAACTGTTTACCTAATAACTCTTGAAGATGTTCAATTGCCTCTCTCTTTGTCCGAGAACTCAGTCCAATATAAATGTGATCCCGGTCAATAATCACGTCCCCGCCTTCAAATTGATGACCGATAATATTATAGTAAGAGATTTCTTCATCTTCTAACCATCGTTTCAGTACTTCTTCTTCTCCATTTCGAACCTCGCTTGCCATATCTGCAACAAATATCGTTTGTCCTAGAACAAAGCCGATATCCCTTGTAAATACTTGTTCAGGATATTTTCTGTGATAAGGAAGTAAAAATACTTCTACACCATGTTGTCGTAATACATGGACAAATTGATTATGTTGCTCGAGAGCAGTTTCAATATGTATTCCTTCATCTTTAAAATGCTTTTGCGTTTCATTTATAACATCCCGGAAAAATCTATGAAATATTTATACCACAAATTACATTTTTATCAAGTGTTTTTCTAATTACTCAACTTTCGCATACAGAAATATTTAAGCATTGCTTGATATAATTAGGTAT
>NZ_JAJCHL010000131.1:0-6316 GCF_020554505.1 Caldibacillus sp. 210928-DFI.2.18 | reverse complement strand
CTGGTTTCAATAAAACCAATGATTAATGCTTATTTTTTAGGTGCGAAAGTTGAGTAATATTAAAAAATAGTAAAACCTTTTTTTGATTTTCTTTTTTCATATATAATTACTCCTTAAAAGATACATTAAAAGTAAGAATAGCTTTCTAAATATATATATTTGTAATGATTTGATGCATGTGAAATATTAAAAGCGACATTTGCAAATTTCCCAAGTCCAATATTTACTGAACCGCCACCTGTTGTGGTACCGTTATCATAAAAGTCGCCATTCACAATCCAATAAATTCTGTTAGGGTCTTCTAATTTTGTAAAAACTGTACCAGCAAATTGTTTAGATTTCCCAGTTCCAAGATGAGCTCTGTTCATACCAACATTTACTATTTGAATTATTCCCCTAAAACTTCCTCCTTCACTTGTCTCACAATAAAAATTCAAAGAAGGTTTGTATGTGCTTGTAACAGTAAATGTTGTTCTTACTGTTCGATATGTGGCTGCATAAGGAGAAATACTTCGATTTAAATTATTAGATGATTTTCTGCTTGAAATAACCTGGCGTGCTGCCTGAATTTCAGATATACCTTGATCATTTGCGATTTCCTTAACTAATTCATCAAAAGTTAGGACTTCACTAATTTCTGTATTAGTGTCACTAGTCAAATCTGTTGTACCAACAATTTCTTTTTCACTATTACCTTTTTCAAGTTGACCTGCATAGGATGGTTGAGAATAAATAAATATAAATCCTAAAACCAAAGCAAAAACTAAAATTTTACTTAATTTTATATTTTTCCCCTCTTTCTTTTAAGATATACCTTTATTATATATTTTTAAATTATCTAAGTCAATTATATTTTTATTATATTCACTATTTTAAATAGTTTTCTTTTCCCTTGTACTAATTAGACAAACTTAAGAGGGATAACTTTTAATCATATACATTGGTGTACGTGAAAAGGGCTCTATTAAGCCCTATGGTTGTTGAACTCATGATTTTGATAACGAAATATTTGAAAGAGAATAAATGCAATGATTGATAAAAGTAAACCGGTAATATAAGGGAGCCCAATACCGATGGCAAATAACATGCCGCCAAGGGGAGGCCCGATAATTCTGCCGAGAGAGTCAAAAGAAGATAGAAGACCGGTTATACTGCCATGACCGACCGTTGATGTTTTTGTTAACAGTGCTGAAACCGTTGGACGAATCACACCATTACCGAGTCCAAAAATGGTTAAGTAAACTGCAGCAGAGGTAAAATTATTGGTTAGTAAAATTAATCCGAATCCGATTGATGATACCAGCAGTCCTCCTTGAATAATTCTTTCGTCGCCAAATTTTTTGGAAAGCAGACCGATTAATCCACCTTGAACAACAGCACCAGCCAAGCCCATAATCATAAAAATATAACCGATTTCCCTCGTCCCTAGCCCCGCCTTATCAGCGACAAAATAAGCGTATGTCGCTTCCAAACCGGCAAGTGACAAAGAAACGAAAAACTGTAAGATGAACAGTATCGTATTAGCTCCTCGAAATGCAGCCCACCTTGATAGAGCAGGAGTATTTTTTTCAGTATTACGCTCTTCCTTTGGCTTAGATTCCTTTAGGACAAACAGAACAAGCAGGAAGGTAAATATAGAAACGGAACCGGCAATGGTAAACGGCAAATTAAGGCGAATATCGGAAAAAACGCCCCCGATTGCCGGACCAAAGATAAATCCTAAACCAACTGCAGCACCAATCATCCCCATCCCTTTACTCCGGTTTTCAGGGGTGGTTATGTCCGCTGCATAAGCCATTGTTGTCGGCATATTGGCTGCCGATAAAAGACCGCCGATGATTCGGGCAAAAAACAGCATCCATAAGTGATTGGCAATAGCCATTAGAAAAAAAGAGATGCTGAGTCCGGCAATACCAATTAACATGACGGGTTTTCGACCAATTTTATCGGAAATTTTCCCCCAAATAGGAGAAAATAATAACTGCATAAAAGAATAGACGGCCATCAGTAAGCCAAGTTCAGCAGGGCTGGCACCAAGTTCTTCCGCATAAAAAGGCAGAACAGGAATGATAATACCAAAGCCAACCATTACTAAAAACATCACAAGAAAAAGAATAGGTAATGCTCGTTTATTTTCCATTTCCTTCCCCTCTTTACGAATGAATTCAGAACTTCCTCATCTAGCAAAAAAGCAGCGGGGGTCTCAGTTCCCGCTGATTATTTATAAATATTCGGCTTAAAGAATCGGTGACAGCAGCCTTGATATGGATTCTTTGAAACGAATTTTTAAAGGTCTTCGTAAATATTGATAATAGGTGAGCCTTCTTGACATTTTTATATCTTCATTGAAAACTTCAACTAACTGTTTCGCTGTCGGGACGTGATAGATAAACGCATTCACTTCAAAATTCAACTTGAAGCTGCGAACATCAATGTTGGCAGTTCCAACCGAAACAGTATTTTCATCAACAACCATCATTTTTGCATGAATAAAGCCGTTATCATAAATATAAACTTTTGCACCAATTTTAAGGAGTTCACCAATATAAGACATCGTTGCCCAATATACAAACATATGATCCGGTTTATTAGGTATCATAATTTTCACATCAACTCCGGATAAAATGGCAATCCGCATGGCATCAAGAATGCTCGCATCCGGGATAAAATAAGGTGTTTGAATATAGATAGATTTTTTTGCCGATGCAATCATTTTTATATAGCCATATTTAATCTGTTCCCATTCTGAGTCCGGACCACTTGTTACAATTTGAATCGGAACTTTCCCGTTATGGTTGATGTCAGGAAAATATTTCTTATCATAATAAATATCATTGCGAGAGGAAGCTTGGTTCCAGTCTAAAATAAAACGAATTTGGGTGGCAAAAACGGCATGTCCTTGTAACCGAAGATGCGTATCACGCCAATAACCGAATTTTTTATCAAGACCAAGATACTCATCCCCAACATTGAATCCACCGAGGTAAGCAATTTTCCCATCAATAATAACAAGTTTCCGGTGATTACGGAAGTTCATGCGCAAGTTGACTAGCGGAATTTTTGAAGGGAAAAACACTTCTACCTCTCCGCCTGCTTGTTTCAATTTATTAAAGGAACGTTTCTTAATTCGTCTCGACCCCATTTCATCATACAAAACACGAACTTCAACACCTTCTTTTGCTTTCTTTGTTAATAAATCAATTAATTTTTTACCTAATTCATCGTCACGGAAAATATAATATTGCAGGTGAATATGACTTTTTGCGTTTTCGATATCTTTAAAAAGAGCTTTAAATTTCTCTTTTCCATCAATAAAAATGTCCAGCTCATTATCTTGGGTTAAAAGGGCATTATTGTTGGAAAGAAAAAAATAAATCAAGTCTCGATGGTTTTTCATCTCTTCCGTTGCCATCTCATATTTTCCATCCTCAATGTGACGGATTTGATCTTTAATTAAATTATCGAGTCCGATCTTCTTTAAATCTCCCCAAACAAATAATTTTTTTCCTTTTAAATTTTGTCCGAAAATTAAATAAAGAATAAATCCAAGGAGTGGAATGAAGAACAAAACTAATAGCCATGCCCAAGTGGAACTCGGATCACGTCGCTCCAAAAAAACAACGGCTACAGCCAAAATAATATTTAAAATAAAAACGGCACTGATAAAAACAGATAAAAGGCTCATAAAAATACTCCTGTTACTTTAGTATGATTTTCAAAAATAATAGCATGTTTTAGGATTGGTAATCTATAATATAATAACTCAATTTATGAAAAATGAGAAATAATATTATCTATATCAAAAACCGTGACTAAGGTCGACTATTCGAAATATAGAAAAATTTATGTTCATTTACTCGTTCGTTTTTGTTATAATAAAAGTAATCCTCACGAAAATTCAACATGGGGAAAGAATCGGGACATATAAATAAATTGGACTCCTAAACCGGTTTATTGTAACCCAAAAACGAATGAATATTAATTCTAATAGTAAGTGGGGTTGGAATAACGTGGATGCTATTTATAAAAAACAACTTGATTTAGAGTACAGCTATAATTTTCACATGTTTAATTCTATACTACATATATTATCGGAAACTTTTAACAGCTTAATTATTCGGAGTTCCATGCAGGGTGTTTTTAACTATGTATCGCCAAATTCTTTTTACATTCTTGGATATGAGTGGGAGGAAATGATAGGGAAAAAAATTACATACTTTTTACATGAAAAGGATAAACAAAGAGTACTTGAGATGTTTAATCGAGACAGTCATTTTTTGGAAAAGGAAAAATCCCTCACGATGCGATTAAAGAAGAGGGATGGGCTCTTTGTCTGGAGTGAATTAGATATTCATATTTTAAGGGATGTCAGACAAAATCCTAAGGAAATCCTGTTTTTAATTAAAGAAAAACCAATTGGCGACGAGGATAA
Organism: Caldibacillus sp. 210928-DFI.2.18; assembly: GCF_020554505.1. Lineage (NCBI taxonomy): Bacteria > Bacillati > Bacillota > Bacilli > Caryophanales > Bacillaceae > Caldibacillus > Caldibacillus sp. 210928-DFI.2.18. Next base: position 1,884 of record NZ_JAJCHL010000131.1, on the reverse strand, counting down.
TCTTTTAGAAAATGATAAAATGGCACTTATTGGTCAACTTGCTGCCGGAATTGCCCATGAAATACGCAACCCACTTACATCTATTAAAGGCTTTATTCAATTGATGAAATCGGAGCCAACAAAGAATGACCAATATTTGGAAATTATTGATCAGGAAATCGACAGGATCAGTAGTATTACAAATGAATTGATGATTTTTGCCAAACCAAATCATCTGAAATTTGAGCATCATGATTTAAAAGTGATTTTAAGATCATGTATCACGTTGCTTAAAGGAGTTGCGTATCAAAAACAAATTCGTATCACACTTGATAGTTGTGAGGAACCTGTTTGGGTTTTTTGTGATAAACAAAAAATAAAACAAGTCATCATCAATTTGATAAAAAACGCATTAGAATCAATGGAAGATCCCGGAATTATTACGATAACCATTCGTAAATGTGAAGGTCAAAGTGTTCTTAGTATAACTGATGAAGGTTGCGGTATACCAAATGAACTTGTTGAAAAGTTAGGACAACCATTTTTTACAACAAAAAGTAATGGGAATGGACTTGGACTTATGATGTGTTATAAAATTATGGAAGAACATGAAGGGAGAATAGAAGTCCAGAGTGAATTAGGGGTCGGAACAACTTTCTATGTGTTTTTACCTTTAGAAGATTAAAATGAAGATTCATGACAGAAGACGAAACAATTGGTTGGAAAAATATGTGAATAAAGGGGATGCTGACTATGAATCTTGGCTTTGGTGAAATCGCGATCATATTAATTGTTGCATTACTTATTTTTGGTCCATCCAAACTGCCAAAGTTAGGAAGGGCTGCCGGGGAAACACTTCAGGAATTTAAGAAGGGGATGAGGCAAGTAATGGATGATGATGATAAAAACGGCAAAAATCAAGTGATGGATGTTGATAAAAAAAGAAATGAAAAGATAGAAGGATAAAGGAATAATTTCAAATAAACGAATACGTTCATCCATTTATTAAGAAGGTTCCGCCTTTTCATTCGTTTTGAAATATGTATAAAGACCCCCGCATATTTGCGGAGGTCTAATCCATAATTATTTAGTTTTGCTTAGAAGTTTTGACCAGAAAGTTGTTGTTGAGCCATAGAAACTAAACGTTTTGTAATTTCTCCACCGACCGAACCGTTAGCACGGGAAGTCGTTTCTGCACCAAGATTAACTCCAAATTCTTGAGCAATTTCGTATTTCATTTGATCTAGAGCCTCTTGTGCTCCTGCCACTAAAAGTTGGTTTGAGGAATTGCTTCTGTTTGATGCCATTGTTGTCTCCTCCTTTTTTATTGTCGGCATTTTCTATCAAAGAAGTCCTACCTTCTTTTGTAATCAACATCTAAACCGTATTTTGGTGGTTGGTAACGTTGATTACATGTCTTATTGTGTGTGAAACAGCAAAATATATTCGGAAAATTAAAGGTAATTGCTACCAATTTAATTCTTTTTTTAATAACATATTTAAAGAAATCCCGTGGCAAAATACGATTAACATTAATTTCAGGAAGGAATGTTTTAATTGTCGATTTGCCCGGTATGCAACGGCTTTGATTCAGTTATTGTTCCGTGTCGAAATTGCAATATCAACATGATTGATGAGGGGAAACTTAGTGACTTTTTTGATGACTACAGCCCATATATGGAAATTGATTTATTGCGATTGGAAGACGGCTATCCCCAAAATTTTCACCAGAGTCAATGTGTTCACCTTTTACAGTGTCCCGCTTGTGGTCGGCAAGAGACATATTTTATCCGGGAGTAAAACTGTTACATATGTACCGGATTCGTTCAACTAACCATTCGTAAGTGACGTCACGGATGGAAGTTTCACTTTATCCCGCACAAACGGGCTGTAAAACTTCCACCA
>NZ_JAJCHL010000130.1:0-6368 GCF_020554505.1 Caldibacillus sp. 210928-DFI.2.18 | reverse complement strand
TTTCCCGCACAAAAATGACGACGAGAAAGAGTCTCGTCACCAAAAAATAGAGTTTCACGAGCAAAAGTGACGACGAGAAGTGGTCTCGTCGCCAAAAAATGGAGTTTCCCGCACAAAAATGACGACGAGAAAGAGTCTCGTCACCAAAAAATAGAGTTTCACGAGCAAAAGTGACGACGAGAAAAGGTCTCGTCGCCAAAAAATGGAGTTTCCCGTCCAAAAATAGCTACGATATTGGCTTTCAATCGTCGCATACATTTTTTTGTAGTAAAAATTTTAATCAAATTGCAGGGGAAATTGATTTACTTATAGAATGGAATAGTATAGATTTAAAAAGGATGTAATTTTGTCTATAAAATTTTGTTTTTCATCAAAACGGCAACCGGTAGTTTTCAAAGGCTACTGAAAAAGTGGTAAATAATTATAAGACTATTTAGGTGTTTTTGTGGTTGCTATATTCTGTGTAAGTGAACTTATTCAAATTGTTTTTCAGCGGCGTCTAGTTTTCCCTATGTATACATTTCAAAGCATTGCCCTCATTAATTTTAAAGGAACGAAACGCACTTATAATTTTTTATATCCCGAAATTCCGCATAGCGTAATCTATTATGAATCTTAAAAAATAAAACCAGACGAAATGAATATTTAGCGTTGCACAAGGGTTCGGATTTTTGCTTAGCCGAATTAGTAATCATTTCCCTTACTGTGCTGCCAACAAAATTTTGTTCATCATGTTTCGTGCGTAATATAGGCTTTAATTATGATTGTGAAGAGAAAGGAAGGGATGTTTATGAAGACAGCGGTTGTTACAGACAGTACAGCATACTTACCGGAAGAAATCCGTGAAAAATACAAGATACACATGATTCCCTTAAGTGTTGTATTTGGCACTGAATCATATCGAGAAGAAATTGAACTAACTGCGACTGATTTTTACCAAATGATGCGGGAGCAAAAAGAATTACCGACGACTACGCAACCTTCAACCGGAATGTTTGTTGAGCTGTTTGAAAAATTATCAAAAGAATATGACACCGTAATTAGTATCCATTTATCAAGCGGTATTAGCGGGACTTTTCAAGGAGCAGTTACAGCCGGACAATTGGTACAGTCCATTAAAGTCTATCCGTACGATTCAGAAATAAGCTGTATGGTACAAGGTTTCTATGCTTTAGAAGCAGCAAAAATGGCTCAGAGGGGGGAGGAGCCGGAAGTAATCATTGCCCGTCTTGATGAATTGAAGGCAACAACAAAGGCATACTTTATGGTGGACGACTTGACCAACTTGCAGCGCGGGGGACGACTAAGCAGTACCCAAGCCTTTATCGGAGGACTTTTACAAGTTAAGCCACTTCTCCATTTTGTAGATAAAGTAATCGTTCCATTCGAAAAAATCCGTACGAAGAAAAAAGCAATGAACCGAATTGTTGAACTGTTGGGGGAAGATGCAAAAAGTGGTGGTCAGTACCAAGCTTGCATTATCCACGCCAATCGGGAAGAAGAAGCACAAGCATGGAAGGAAGAACTCGAAGCTCTTTATCCGAATGTTGAGTTTACGCTAAGTTACTTCGGCCCGGTCATTGGAACCCATCTCGGTGAAGGTGCCATGGGTTTAGGCTGGATGAAAAAATGAGCCGGGAAAAATAATGAAATTCTTTTAGGACTCGGTGAAGCGGGACGGAGCTTCAATCTTAAATAATCGTTAAACAACCAATCAGTGAACAGCTGGTTGGTTGTTTTATCGAATCATTGTAAATTTTCCGGTATGTGCAGCTCAATAAGGGAATTATAGACCAGTCCTTTGCGCTAAGTTTAATAGAAAATCGTTGGGCAGTAGATAAAAAACAGGATTGCCTAGAAAGTAGAAATTAAAAGCCACACAATAATCTTGATATTTTTTAATGTTATATCTTTTCCAAATCAATAATTTTTTGTATACTACCAGTAGTTGGATCATCCTCCCCACATCCCGGTGTTCTATTAATAATAGGATGCCGGAAAACGGATTTATCATCCCACATCCTCTTTTTAAACTTACTTAAATATCTCTCTCCAGATTATTTCCTTAATTAAAGGTATTTGTGTCCTAACTGACCGAGGAGCTTTGTCACCATACCGTAAAAAAATCTTATTTCCTATTGCAAAACAGCAAAAATCTCTTGTTGTTTACCGAAAGAAGTCAAAGAAATCGTTCGCCACCATGGCTATTTGTTTACCCAAAGAAGTCAGGAAATCGTTCGCCACCAAGAAACTATTTGCTTAACTAAGTAATCAGTGAATCAGACAGTCGCCATGATGAAGCTTGTTGTTTATCAAAGTAATCAGTGAAAAAAATCGTTCAGTACCATAGGACTATTAGTTTACCGAAAGTAATCAGTAATCAATCAGTCGGCACCATAAAACCATTCTCACTATCCGATTTTGAACATAAGGAGGTATGTGATTTGTTGTTTTTAAAAAAAGATGAATATGTAATTCCGCAACAGCTGGTGAAGGGAGAAGGCGGTGAGTTTGTCCGAATAACCGATATGACAAAACCAAAGGCGCTTCCTGTAGACCCAAATTTTCCATTTAACCAAAACTTGCAATTGTTTTTATCGGGGCGGAAATTGTTGCTCGATGAAATTCCTTTCTCCCTGGAAGAAATTCATAACCATTATTTGCATGGATATGTCGATTACCGCCAAGGGATCATTTTTGACGGGAAGAGGCTGTACTGTTGCAGATGTGGCAATAAAGATGCAGTTTTCTTTGCTTCTTTTCATTGTGCCCGTTGCAAGAAAAAATGCTGGTATTGCCGCAAATGTATCATGATGGGAAGAGTCAGTCAGTGTACACCGCTCATCATTTGGACAGGTCCGACGCCCAATTTTTCATTTCAAAAATCACTGAAATGGCAAGGAACACTCTCACCTTCACAAAAAGATGCTTCAATAAAAATCAAAGAGGCAGTAAGGGAAAGGAAAGAACTATTGGTTTGGGCGGTATGTGGAGCAGGGAAAACGGAGATGTTGTTTGAGGGCATTGAGGAAGCGATGCAATCAGGGAAACGGACAGCGATTGCAACACCTAGAACGGATGTTGTTCTGGAATTAACCCCGCGGTTTCAACAAGTATTTCCGGATATTCCGATCGCATCCTTATACGGCGGGAGTGAGGACAGACATCGATATAGCCCGCTTGTTATTGCAACTACTCATCAATTGTTACGGTTTCATGAAGCATTTGATTGCTTAATCATTGATGAGGTCGACGCATTCCCTTATTCGGCCGATGAAATGCTGCAAACTGCTGCGGAACTGGCAAGAAAAAAGAATGGTTCACTCATTTTTTTAACGGCCACCCCGAAAGAAGTATGGCAGGCAGAATGTTATCGAGGGAAAAGAAATTGTGTGATTCTGCCGGCAAGATTTCATCGTTATCCATTACCGATTCCCTCTTTTGGATGGTGCGGGAATTGGAGGGAAAAAGTGAAGAAGGGCCAGATTCCTCTAAAAATTTTGCAATGGGTAAAAAGTAGACTGGAAACCGGAAAACAAGCGTTACTCTTTTTCCCGCATATAGAATTGATGGAACAAGCACTCCCGTATTTTCAGAAAATGGATGGACGGATTGAAGCGGTCCACTCTGAAGACCCGAATCGAAAAGAAAAAGTTCAAGCAATGCGTACCGGTGATATTCCGATATTATTGACAACGACCATTTTGGAACGAGGTGTAACGTTTCCAAATATAGATGTGGCCGTTGTCGGTGCTGAAGATGATACGTTTACCGAGAGTGCATTAGTACAAATTGCCGGTCGGGTAGGAAGAAGTCCACAATTTCCAACGGGAGATATTACTTTTTTTCACTATGGGATTACACGTGCCATGATTCGTTCGAGAAACCAATTGCTGCGAATGAATCGGCAGGCGAGGATGAAAGGTTTGATCGATAGCTAAGTTCGTTGTGTCACAAAAAAGGTTCATGGTAAAAAGGAGGGTTAAACACTCATGCAACTTTTTAAAACCGACCTTTGCCTGCTATGTTCAAGCCCAATCGCACCAACGATCAATTGGGAATCACTGCTGTTTGGACCAAACCAAAAACCGATCTGCGAAAAATGCTATGCCCAATTCAGTCCGATCCGTGAGCCAGCGTGTAAAATTTGCAATCGGTCTCTGGATAAACTAAATCCGAAGTTTTATCAAGATGGGGTATGCAACGATTGTATCAAATGGCAACAGTCAAGCAAGTGGAAAAATGTCCTGGAAAAAAATACTTCGCTATTTGAATATAATGATTTTATGGCTGAAGTAATTGCCCGCTTCAAATACCGGGGCGATTATGCAATGGCTAAAATTTTTTCACAACCTTTGAAACAACTTTTACAAAATATTGACTATGACTTGCTCGTACCGATTCCATTAAGTGAAGAAAGGCTATATGAGCGTGGATTTAATCAGGCGGATAGTTTGGCGCTTGAGGCAGGGGCTGAACCGATCAATCTTCTCAGACGAATCCATTCGGAAAAGCAATCCAAAAAGTCAAGATATGAACGGGTCCACCTTCCGCAAGTATTTCAACTTTCGGAGGCAGCCCCGCCCTTTCAAAATAAACATATTCTGCTAATCGATGACGTATATACAACAGGTTCAACGCTCCGGCAAGCTGCGGTTATCCTTCTGCAGGCAGGTGCAAAAACAGTTCAATCGCTGACATTGGCCAGAGGATGATTAAAAAATTTCGAAAAACATTGAATAATTGACTTTTTGGACGAAATGAATAATGAGGGTTTCTCTTAAATAGGATCATTTTTTGGGAGCCAACTAATTCTGAAAAAATAATATAAAAAATCTGGTCAAGCCCTTTTTCAAGACAAGCATAGTATAATAAAACTAGATTAATCACTTGGACTCTGGAAAGGATGATCATGATGGAATTGGTAAATTGTACAAATTGTGGTGCGGTGTATGTAAAAAATTCAATTCGTGACATATGTGACAACTGTTATAAGGAAGAGGAAGAGGCATTTGATAAAGTCAACAATTTTTTAAAGAAAAAACAAAACCGGACAGCTTCGATGGTCCAAGTTGTTGAGGAAACAGGGGTGCCGGAAGAGTTGATTATGAAGTTCATTAAAAAAGGCCGCATCCGCTTAGTTCATTTTCCAAACCTCGGCTACCCTTGTGAAAGTTGTGGAAGACCGATTCAAAAAGGAAAACTATGTGATGACTGTGCGAAAAATTTCCGAAATGAACTTGAAGTTTTTGAGAAAGAACAGCAGCGACAAAAGGAACTGGCAGAAAAGAACATTACCTATTATGCAATCGACGAAAAGTATCGCAGTTAAAAGAATCAAATTCGATTAAACAAATTGAAGAAAGTGCCGATATAAAAATTAACAAAGTGATCGATGGAAAGAGAGGGATACGGTATGAAAATTACAAATTACGGTCCATCCGGTCTAAATCCATATATGCAGGAAATGCAAAAAACGGAAACAGTTAAGAAAAAAGCGGCAAAAACAAACGACCAAATTGAAATTTCTTCGGAAGCATTAAAGTTGCAACAACAAACGGATCCTGCCCGACAGGAGAAAATCGCTCATATTAAAGATCAGATTCAGAATGGTACGTACAAAATCGACCATCAAGAATTGGCTAAAAGTATATACAATTACTATGTTAATAAAAAATAAAGTGGAGCTTGCTAATTTCAAATGACGATGGGCACCACGTCAAACAGAAGCAAAAGAATACAAGCGGAAAAGGTGAGGGATATGAAATTTGATTCTTTGATTTCAATACTGGAAAAACAATTAACATTATATATGAGTTTATATCAATTGGCTGTAAGAAAAGTGGATATGATTAAAACAAATGATATTTCATCCCTCAACCAAATAATGAAAGAAGAACAAAAACATATTACAGCCATTTCTGTATTAGAAAATGAACGGATTAAGGATTTGCAAAAACGGTTCCCGAAAAGGGAGAAAGTTCCAACGATAAGTAGCTGTATCGAATTAGCGGAATCTGAACAAAAACCGATTCTCGAAGACTTGTTCCGCCAACTTACAAATATTTTACTAAAGATAAAGGAACAGAATGATTTAAATCAGGAACTAATCAAACAGTCTTTGCAATTTGTCAATTATTCTTTAAACTTATTTCAGCCGAGAACAAATGCGATGAATTACGGACCAAAAGCAGAGGATAAGTCCACAAATGCAACTGAAGTACGCTCTCTATTTAATTCGCAAGTGTAAAACTTTCATAAAAACACGACAGTTCTATTTTTATAAAAAATACGTTGCCGCTTAGTTTTATAAATAACTCAACTTTCGCACACAGTAATATTTAAGCATTGCTTGATATAATTAGGTA
>NZ_JAJCHL010000013.1:0-54138 GCF_020554505.1 Caldibacillus sp. 210928-DFI.2.18 | reverse complement strand
GTTCAACTAACCATCCGTGGGGATAAAGCCCCCACGGATAGAAGTTTCACTTTATCCCGCACAAACGGTCACTAAATCTTCCTGCTGTAGCTTAAGGGAAATCAAAGATGTAAAAGGAGGAAGATAAGTGTCCGTAAGTGCCCGATTAGTTCAACTAACCATCCGTGGGGATAAAGCCCCCACGGATAGAAGTTTCACTTTATAAACTATTTCCGGTTCATTTATTTATGAGATTTGCATATATTGAAAACAAAAGACTTATAGAAGGCAGGAGAAAAGAATGAAAAATCGTTGTATTTTATCTTTATTGATTTGTTGTTTCCTTCTGTACTATGCACTCCCTGAGTTACAATTGCACGGAAATTCTTTATCTGTTTATTTTTCTTGGACATGGCTAAGTCTTCTCATTATGGCATTCGCCGGTAATCTGGCAGCCGTTTTATTTGCACCGAAAAAAAGAAAGCAAGTTCCTCATAAAATCGATCAGAAGTCTAGGGGGAAAATCAGGTATTATCAACGTGGTTAATATTTATCCCTGCCAAAATAACCAGCGAACTTTTTTACGTTGATCATGAAACAGGCAACTTCTAATTTTCGTGGAAATCATTTAAAAGATATTGAAAAAACTGGTATAATGCACATATGAGATGATCCATGAAAATATGTTGACTGAAGGTGAAACAATGACAACGAAACATGAACAAATATTACAATACATACAGAATTTACCAATTGGTGATAAAATCTCTGTCAGACAGATCGCAAAAGAATTAGGGGTGAGTGAAGGAACAGCATACCGAGCGATAAAAGATGCGGAAAATAAAGGGTTTGTCAGTACCATTGAGCGGGTAGGTACGATCCGCATAGAGCAAAAACGAAAGGAAAATATTGAACGACTTACGTTTGCGGAAATTGTCAATATTGTTGATGGACAAGTTTTAGGTGGTAAAAGCGGCTTACACAAAACCTTGAATAAATTTGTCATTGGTGCAATGGAAGTTGAAGCAATGATGCGCTATACAGAAGCTGGAAACCTGCTCATTGTCGGGAATCGGATGAAAGCGCAAAAGTCTGCATTGCAAAGAGGGGCAGCCGTCCTAATAACCGGGGGATTTGATACCGGTGATGATGTCAAAAAATTGGCTGATGAACTGGAACTGCCGATTATTTCTACTAGTTATGATACGTTTACAGTGGCGACATTAATCAACCGTGCAATTTTCGATCAACTCATTAAAAAAGAAATATTGCTTGTTGAGGATATTTTGATTCCTATCGAACAAACGTATTATTTAAAAGTCAATGAACCGATTCAAAAGTGGTATGAATTGAACGAGAAATACAGACATACCCGGTTTCCGGTAGTTACTGACGATCTGAAAGTAGAGGGTATGGTCACTTCGAAAGACGTAATCAGTGAAGATCGCACGCGACCGCTTGAAAAAGTAATGACAAAACAGCCGATTACCGTCACATTAAAAACAAGCGTAGCAACTGCTTCCCATATTATGATTTGGGAAGGCATCGAACTTTTGCCGGTGGTTGACGAACAAAATCGGCTTTTAGGAATTATCAGTCGTCAAGATGTGTTGAAATCACTCCAAACCATTCAAAGGCAGCCACATGTTGGCGAAACAATAGAAAACTTAATTTTTAACCACCTACATAAAAAAGAAACGACAGATGGTGTCGATGTTAGTTATGAATTTGATGTGACACCTCAAATGACAAATCAACATGGTACGATTTCTTATGGTGTCCTTACTTCTACCATTATCGAATCGGTTCATCGATTGTTTCGCACACAGAAAAAAGGTGAGATTGTCGTTGAAAGTATGTCTGTATACTATTTAAAGCCCGTTCAAATCGACAATGATATAACGATTCAGCCGAATATTCTTGAAATTGGGAGAAAGTTCGGCAAGGTAGATGTGGAAGTAGTTTCAAAAGGAATGATTGCTGCAAAAGCTTTGATTATGGTTCAATTTTTAGATCGTTAATTTTTATACCATGTACTATCAATTGGTTTTTTACATACCTTTTTCCATACTCTCTTTTTTTGTTTCAACATAGGGTGAATAATATTTATACGCTTTAAAGTTTGTCCAGATAGAAATGGTTCCAACGAAGATAAAAAGTATGCCGATAATAATGGATACAGTGGTTTGGGTGATGAATAAACGATTGAATCCAAAAACAGCGACAAACAAGCCGAGTGCAATAGAAGATTTGGCATTCCACCATTTTTTCTCTATCGGAGTTTTTGCCTGAAAAGATTTTACTTTGTAATATAAATAAAAGGTAACTGAAAAAACGATGATTACAACAAATACAGGCATATATCCGTCTCTCCCTTTTCTGTTTTGATATTATTTTACCTACTAATATAAAAAATTGCCATAAAAAAGGACGATATCGTTTACAGTGAATTTAGATGGAAAAAGTGAGAAGGAGCTATCAAATATGAAAGAACAAATTTTACAAAAAATAAAAGAGTTTGATACGATTATTATTCATAGACATATCCGGCCCGACCCTGATGCTTATGGATCTCAAGGCGGCTTGGCGGAAATTATTCAAACTTCATTTCCTGAGAAGCATGTGTATGTCGTTGGTGAAGATGAGAAAACATTGAAATATTTAAATACCATGGATCAAATACCTGATGAAAGTTACCGGAATGCGCTTGTCATCGTTTGTGATACGGCCAATCGGGAGCGAATATCTGACGGACGTTATCATACGGGGGCATTTCTCATTAAAATCGATCATCATCCGAATGAGGATAAATATGGTGATATTGTTTGGGTCGATACAAATGCCAGTTCAACCAGTGAATTAATTTACGAGTTTTTTTTATATGGAAGAGGGGATGGATTGAAATTATCAACGGAAGGGGCAAGACTTCTATTTGCCGGTATCGTGGGTGATACAGGACGGTTTTTATATCCGAGTGCAACAGAAAAAACATTTCAATATGTAAGTGAACTAATAAAATATCCGTTTTCCCGAACCGATTTATTTGAAAAAATGTATGAAACAACACAAAATCTCGCTAAATTTCAAGGCTATATTTTACAAAACTTTGAATTTGAGTTTGACGGTGTTGCCAAAGTTATTATTGATCAAAGGCTGTTGACCAAATATAACTTACGACCGCAAGAAGCTTCACAAACGGTTAGCATGTTAGGAAATATTCAAGGAATAAAGGCGTGGGCGTTCTTTGTTGAAGAAACGAATCAGATTCGGGTTCGTCTCCGTTCTAATGGCCCTACGATCAATGAAGTAGCGAAAAAATTCTCTGGTGGTGGCCATCCACGTGCAGCCGGTGCAACAATTTACTCCTGGGATGAGGTAGACCGGGTTATGGAAGAACTGAAAAAAGTTGTTCAAGATTATTTGGAAAATCAAAGCTAGTCACTGATCCGGGATAAGGATGTTTCCTGCACATGGAACGTAGGAAGAAAACAGCAACATTTAGATGCTATGATGGGCTAGTTAACCACAAGCCCATCTGCTTTTTGTTATTGTGCTAATGTTAATTCTAATTCGATATTCAAGGTGGTATAAATCACCATTTTTCGTACAGTCAGTTGATAACGACGATCATTGATGACAACCGGCTTATTTTCAATGACTTTTTCCAATAAATCTTTACTTGTATAAACAACATGTAAATCTTTCGCCAGTACATTACTGATATCTTCTTTTACCTTCTCTTGCACTTCGAAAATACTTAATGCATCAATTTTATATTTGGAACCATTGGTGATTTTAATCGATATATCTTGAACCGTAAGCAGCTCTTTATTTTTCTCGTTCAGTTTTTTGAAATCTTCCTGCCAAATATTTTTTTCTTTTTCTAAATCGGCAATTAGTTCCTCTTGCTGACGGATTACTTTTACCTGCTCTTCCTGCATACGCCCAAACATGTACAGAAGAATTAACCAACTGATGATCGCACCGATTACGACGCCGGAAAAAAATCGTTGGAAGCTTCTTGAATAAAAATAGGGAGGGATTCTCATGACAAATGCCCCTGGGTAAGCCAATTAATAATCAGTGCTCCGGTTTGTGCACCACCTAAAGCGGATAAAATGAGAAAAATTTGTTTGACAAGATCGCCGGTCTGTCCGTGCATCAATCCACGTTCAAAATTATATACGGCATCGAACGTTCCACCGATAGCGGCAACAATTGCCCATATCCGTAAACTATTGGATAGTCGGTAGATTTCTGTAAGTGGCGGTTCACCGATTAAAAAGGCTGATAAACCGCCAATCAAGGAGCCGCCGAGAATAACTCCAAGTGCGATAAAATAACTATGGATAAACGTTGGTACAAATGCTTCTGTCATTTAAACAACCCCCTGTTAACATAAACAGCCGAAATCGGACTGCCCCTATTAATAATTTATTGGTACAATGGAGTAAATATGAATATTTTACAATTCTTTGCTTGCTTTCAGTGTTAAAATAAGAACATATGTGCTATAATGAGAAGAAATAGGATGAACGGAAGGAAGATGTGTTGCCTATGGTACCTTTACATATGTACAGTGCCTATTCACTTTTATCAAGTACAATCCAACCTGAAAAAATGGTTATGGCAGCAAAACAAAGAGGATTCCATGCACTGGCAATTACGGATCAAAATGTTCTTTACGGTGTCATCCCTTTTTATAAAGCATGCCGGACCTATGGTATACAACCGATCATTGGACTAGAAGCTGATATTTTAATTGAAGAGGAATACGAAACGACCGCCTATCCGCTGCTTTTTTATGCAAAAAATTTACATGGGTACCAAAACATAATGAAAATTTCGAGTGCTATTCAGACAAAATCTCCAAAAGGTATCCCAATCAAATGGCTTAAACATTATTGTTCAGGTTTGATCGCCATTTCTCCCGGTATTGAAGGGGAAATTGAAACATATATTCTGCAAGGGCGAGAAGGACGTGCAAAGGAAAAAGTCAGCTTCTATCAACAATTATTTGAGAAAGAATCCTTCTATTTATCAATTCAGTCATTACCATCCCGGGATCATGAAACGTTAAGAAAAGCGATTTATAGTATGAGTGAGGAGATGAATATACCCGTCGCAGCTGTCGATAAAGTTTGTTTTCTGGATAAAGAAGATTATTTTTCATGGAAATGTTTGCAGGCGATCAAAGAGAATATAAATATTTCCGAGTTGACTGAAGATGCTTTGGATAAAGAAGGTTACTTGCGGACAAATGAAGAGCTGAACAGCTTATTTCAACAATACCCGGAAGCAATCGAAAACACTTTGAAAATTGCGGAACAGTGTCAAGTTGAAATTCCCTTTCATCAACAATTATTGCCTCAATACCCGCTCGATGAAAAAACAAGCGATGTGTTTTTAAGTGAACTGTGTGAAAAAAATTTATCTATTAGAATCGATTCACCTACACCAATTTATAAAGAACGACTGAAATATGAACTTGACATTATTAAGAAGATGAAGTTTAGTGATTATTTTTTAATCGTTTGGGATTATGTTCAATTTGCCAGAAAAAATGGTATTATTGTCGGACCGGGCAGGGGATCGGCAGCGGGAAGTCTTGTTGCTTATGTTCTTGAAATAACGGATGTTGACCCGATTAAATTTGATCTGTTGTTTGAAAGGTTTTTGAATCCTGAGCGGGTGTCGATGCCGGATATTGATATCGATTTTCCTGATCACAGGCGCGATGAAGTTATTCAGTATGTGGCGAAAAAATATGGATCTACCCATGTGGCTCAAATTATTACTTTTGGTACATTTGCGGCTAAAGCAGCTGTAAGGGATGTTGCCCGCGTTTTTGGAAGAACAAATAAGGAATTGGATCAATTATCGAAAAGCATACCGAACAAATTGGGAATCACTTTAAAGGAAGCGATGAAAGAGTCCCAAGCTTTACAAGATTTAATGAAAAACGAAAACTTTCAACAGATTTTCCAAATTGCCGCAAAAATTGAAGGATTACCGCGCCACACTTCAACACATGCAGCCGGGGTTGTTATCGGGGACAGACCACTGGTTGAATGGATTCCTTTACAAACAGGATCAAATGATGTTTTGCTGACCCAATACCCGATGGGAACCTTAGAAGAAATCGGTTTATTAAAGATGGATTTCCTTGGATTACGAAATTTATCACTTATCGAATCAATCATTCGGTCCATCCACAAGAAACAACAGAAAAAAATTGATTTAAAACATATTCCTTTTGATGATGAAAAAACTTTTAAACTGTTACAAAAAGGTCAGACAACAGGGATTTTTCAATTGGAATCGGAAGGAATGCGAGATGTGTTAATACGCCTGAAACCGACGGAATTTGAGGATATTGTTGCTGTCAATGCGTTGTATCGTCCGGGACCGATGACAAATATTCCTGTCTATATTAATCGAAAACATGGAAAGGAACCGGTCCGTTATCCACATCCTGACTTGGAAAATATTTTAAAGAAAACATATGGAGTCATCGTATATCAGGAGCAAATTATGCAAATTGCTTCCAAAATGGCAGGTTTCACATTAGGGGAAGCAGACTTACTTAGAAGGGCGGTTTCAAAAAAGAAGCGGGAAGTTTTGGATCAACAAAGGCAACATTTTGTAGCCGGTGCCAAAAATAATGGCTATTCGGAAACAACGGCAAATGAAATATATGATTTGATCGTCCGCTTTGCCGATTATGGTTTTAATCGCAGTCATGCCGTTGCCTACAGCATGATTAGTTATCAACTCGCTTATTTAAAAGCCCATTATCCATTGTATTTCATGGCAAGTTTATTAACTTCGGTCGTAGGAAATGAAAATAAAACCGCTGAGTACATTAAAGAACTGAAACATCTAGGATTTACTATTTATCCACCATCCATTAATCACAGCTATTATCAATTTCAAGTTGAGCGTGATGGAGTTCGTTTTAGCTTGGCTGCGATTAAAGGAGTCGGTTTTCAAGCATTAAAAGAGATTATCCAAGCTAGGGGGGAACGGCCGTTTACCGATTTATTTGATTTCTGTTTACGTGTTTCACTTAAAGTCGTAAACCGGAAAGTGTTGGAAAACTTGATTCATGCCGGAAGTTTTGACGAATTTGGGCATGACCGGGCTGTCCTGTTGGCAACTTTGGATGTGGCGATTGAACATGCTCAATTAATGAAACCCGACGATCATCAAATTGACTCATTATTTTCAGAAGAGCTGGATATTAAGCCGAAATATGTTGAAGTTGAACCGATTCCTATTGATAAAAAATTACAATTTGAAAAGCAGGTTTTAGGTTTATTTATTTCAAGACATCCGGTCAGCATGTATCGCAAGCTGCTTCAATGCCAAGGTGCTCTGTTACTGGATGAACTGAAAATTGCCGGATCAAAATATCATGTCGGCGCTTATATTCAAGAAGTACGGAAAACAAGAACAAAAAATGGTGAAGCAATGGCTTTTTTACAAATTAGTGATGAATCGCAAGACATGTCAGCAGTCGTTTTTCCGAATGTTTATCGGACATCTTCAGCCTTAGTAAAAAAAGGAGAAATTGTTTTTATGACCGGTACGCTTGATTTTCGACATGGTCAAAAGCAATTTATCGTTAATTTCATCCAATCCGTTGAAAAATTGCGAGAAGAACAAGAAAGTAAAAAGGTGTATATTAAAATTGATGCAAATCATCAAACGAATGAATTATTAGGGGAATTGAAGAATATGATTAAAAAATATAAAGGGAGTGTGCCAATCATTCTTTATTATGAAAAAAATCATCAGACCGTCCAGTTGGCAAAAGAGCATTGGATTAATCCGGACAGTGCAGCTATCTCAGAATTAAAAAAATTATTGGGAGAACATAATGTTGCCATAAAGTAAAGAAAGCGAAAAGTCGATGCTCTGCTTTTGTTGTTTTTCAGGTGGAGATAAACAATACGAGCTAGCTCACAAGGAAGGACCGTCACTTCGATATGGATTGGTTGTCAAGGATAAAACTTGTCAAAAATATTTCCAAGTTCGTTTAGAAATGATGAATTTTGACGGAAGGATGCCGATCGATGTAGTTGGAATTTTTTGGTGCTTTTCTTATGGGCCTTGACCGAAAGTTTGAAACATTACGAGAAAAATATTTTTAATGATATCTTTACAATCTGATTATTTATGTTTATATTAGTAATAATATGTGGTCAGACCACTATTTAATAAATATTCGTAATGTTTTGAGGGGTGGAGAAGGTGAGTTTAAGGGAAGAAGCACTACAATTACATCAAATGAACATGGGGAAACTTGAAACGGTATCTAAAGTTCAATTGCAATCGCCGAAGGATTTAAGTTTGGCATATTCACCGGGTGTTGCAGAACCATGTAAAGAAATTTACGAACATCCGGAACTGGTATACGATTATACAATGAAAGGCAATACTGTAGCTGTTGTTACAGATGGAACTGCCGTGCTGGGATTAGGTAATATCGGACCGGAAGCGGCACTGCCGGTAATGGAAGGGAAAGCTGTCCTGTTTAAAAGTTTTGCCGGGGTTGATGCATTTCCACTTTGCCTTGGGACAACGGATGTTGACAAGATTGTTGAGACGGTCAAATTATTGGAACCAACCTTTGGCGGAGTTAATCTGGAAGATATCGCATCTCCAAATTGCTTTGAAATTGAAGAACGATTAAAAAGAGAAACCAATATCCCTGTCTTTCATGATGATCAACATGGAACAGCTATTGTTACCATAGCGGGTTTAATGAATGCATTAAAGCTGACAGGAAGGAAGATCCATGAAATTAAGGTCGTTATAAACGGGGCCGGTGCAGCTGGAATAGCCATTATTAAATTACTTTATCACTACGGAGTCCGTGATATAATCATGTGTGATACAAAGGGGGCGATTTATGAAGGCCGACCATTTGGGATGAATCAGCTTAAGGAAGAAGTAGCAAAAATTACAAATCGTGAAGGAAGGAAAGGATCGCTAAAAGAAGTCATTCAAGGAACTGATGTATTTATTGGGGTGTCTGCGGGTGGAATCCTATCGAAGGAAATGGTTCGCTCCATGAATCCGGATCCGATTATTTTTGCGATGGCCAACCCGATTCCCGAAATTATGCCGGAGGACGCGAAAGAAGCAGGTGCTGCAGTAATCGGAACAGGTCGTTCTGATTATCCGAATCAAGTCAATAACGTACTGGCATTTCCGGGGATTTTCCGTGGTGCCTTAGATGTTCGAGCAACAATTATTAATGAAGAAATGAAGCAAGCAGCTGTTGAAGCGATTGCCAGCCTAATTAGTGATGAACAATTATCACCTAATTATGTCATTCCAAATCCGTTTGATCCGAGAGTGGCTCCATATGTTGCCCGAGCTGTAGCAAAAGCGGCAATGGAGACTGGGGTAGCACGCAGAAAAGTTGACCCATCTAATGTTCACAAGAAAACGAAAGAAATCGCATCAATTAAATAGAGATTAATATTTTTTGCAATGATGAATAAAAACAAAAAGGGATAACTATATAAAATGGTGAGTGAAAAAAGTGGGCCAAAGGCAATACCAACAAAAAGTATACTTAGAAACATTCGAAAAAATAAGAGAAATTATTCAAGAAAGGAATTTGCAGCCTGGTGATAGACTCCCATCTGAAAGAGAGTTGACCGATCTTTTACATGTTGGTAGATCGAGTGTTCGTGAGGCTTTAAGAGCCATGGAATTACTTGGTTTAATTGAAACAAGAAGAGGCGAAGGAACATTTATCGTTGATTTTCGAAAACATCAACTGGTAGAATTATTAAGTAGTTTTGTTTTTCAAAGAGAGAATGCAGATCATGATATTTTAGAAGTAAAAAGAATCATTGAAACATCCGGTATTTATAAACTCGTATTTAACAGGACTTATATTGATATTTCTCAATGGAATGAAAAATATTTTGATCGTGAAAAATTTTTTGAAAGAATTTTAATTTTAACGGATAATCAGTTATTATTAAAAATATGGTATATTTTATCGGAATTTATCCGTTTACTCCAATTTACCAATCCAATCGAAAAGAAAAATTATATTGAACTGCTGACAGCAATTAATAGCGGAAATTGGGATCAAGCTTTATCTATCTACATGCTATATTTTGATCAAGCAAAACCGATACAATAAACATTGCTTGGTCTGTAATTTCAGTCAAGCTTAGTGAAAGAGACAAGGGGGAAATACCTTGCTAAGAGATATTTTTTCTAAAAACAAGAAAACATATGCAACTATTCCTGTACCGTCTGCAACCGATGATGTTCCAGTCGGTATTATGACGAAATGCCCGAACTGTAAAAAAATTATGTTTACACGTGAAATCGAGCAAAATATGAAAATCTGTTTACATTGTGATTACCATTTCCCAATGAATGCAAAAGAACGGTTATTAAGTATTCTTGATGAAAATTCCTTTGCTGAGATGGATAAAGAATTGGTTACCGTTAATCCACTTGGCTTCCCTGAATATGTAGAAAAAGTAGAAAAAGATCGCAGAAAAATGAAAATGAATGAAGCAGTTGTAACCGGAACAGGAAAGATTGAGGAAAAACCGGTCGTTATTGCCGTTATGGATTCATTTTTCCGAATGGGGAGCATGGGGTCCGTTGTCGGTGAAAAAATAACGCGTGCCATTGAAAAAGCAGATGAATTACATTTACCGTTCATCATTTTTACAGCTTCCGGCGGTGCCAGAATGCAAGAAGGAGTCTTAAGCCTCATGCAAATGGCTAAAACAAGTGCCGCTTTAAAACGATTCAGCGATCATGGAGGACTAATCATTACTGTTATGACTCATCCGACAACCGGCGGCGTTTCAGCTAGTTTCGCTTCTTTAGGAGATTTTAACCTTGCTGAACCCGGAGCATTAATCGGTTTTGCCGGAAAGCGGGTCATCGAACAAACCATTCATGAAGAACTTCCCGAAGATTTTCAAACCGCAGAATTCCAGTTAAAACACGGACAATTAGATGCAGTCATCCATCGGAAAGAGATGCGCAAAAAAATATCGCTTATTCTCGAACTGCATCATATTGGAGGTGTTACAGAATGACGGTAGAACTGGAATTTGAAAAGCCGCTCATTAATTTACGTAAAAAATTGGACGAGCTAAAATTAATTACACAAAATGCCGATGTCGACTTAACCGATGAAATTGAAAAATTGGAATTACGACTTCACAATTTGGAAGAAGAAATTTATAAAAATTTAGAGCCATGGGATCGAGTACAAATTGCAAGACATCCGAATCGCCCGACGACACTAGATTATATAAATTATTTATTTGAAGATTTCTTTGAATGTCATGGCGATCGTACCTTTGGCGACGATGAAGCTATTGTTGCAGGGATTGCCAAATACAAAGGAAGGCCGGTAACAGTTATTGGACATCAGCGTGGCAAAGATACGAAGGAAAATATTCGCCGTAATTTCGGTATGCCGCATCCAGAAGGGTATCGAAAAGCATTGCGCCTAATGTTCCAAGCTCAAAAATTTAACCGCCCGATTATTTGCTTTATTGATACTAAGGGAGCCTACCCCGGAAAAGCAGCGGAAGAAAGGGGACAAAGTGAGGCCATTGCCAGAAATCTTTTTGAAATGGCAGGGCTAACTGTTCCGATTGTTTGTATCGTTATCGGTGAAGGTGGTAGCGGCGGGGCACTGGCATTAGGTGTTGGAAATCATATACATATGTTGGAGAACTCGACGTATTCAGTCATTTCCCCTGAAGGTGCAGCTTCGATTCTTTGGAAGGATGCAACCCTTGCAAAAAAAGCGGCAGAATCAATGAAAATTACAGCCCAAGACTTAAAGCAATTAGAAGTCATCGATGAGATCATCCCCGAAGTCAAGGGGGGAGCTCATAATAATATTAAGGAACAGGCAAATTTAATTGACACTGTTTTGAAAAAATCTTTGGATGAGTTGTCCAAGTTATCGAAAAATGAACTTGTTCAAGACCGTTATCAAAAATTTGCTAAGATCGGTCAGTACACCGTAGAATAGTTTAAGAACTAGCTGAGGAACGTGTATAATGCACGTTCTTTTTTACAGAATAAGAAAGTATATAAAAACAAGTGAACAACTTAGATTAGTTTTATTGTCTAATTTCATAAAAGAAGTGACGAAGCAGAATCTTTCTTTTCTTTACAATGTTAACAGATTTGTAAAATAGATAACGTTTTATCATCGAAGAAAGCGATTACTTTTGAAAAATAGTTCAGTTTTTTAAATTTGGGTTCCATATCTTATTGAGTTTAAGAAAGTATCGTGGTAAGGTAAATATGAAATTTGTTTAATAATGAACAAAGGAATATAGAAATATCAATATAATTATGTAGGTGAGGTGTTTGTCATGAGAAAAATTGCTGTTTTAACAAGTGGTGGCGATTCTCCGGGTATGAATGCTGCAATCCGTGCAGTCGTTCGTAAAGGAATTTATCATGATCTGGAAGTTTACGGGATTTATCATGGTTTTCATGGACTAGTAAATGGGAAAATTGAAAAACTGGAGTTAGGTTCCGTCGGTGATATTATTCATCGCGGCGGTACGATTCTTCGCTCAGCCCGCTTGCCGGAGTTTGTCAATCCTGAGGTACAAAAACAAGGTTTAGAACAATTACATAAACATGGATTAGAAGGATTGGTTGTTATTGGTGGCGACGGTTCTTACCGTGGTGCGAACGCTTTAACAAACCTCGGTTTTCCTTGCGTCGGTGTGCCGGGAACAATTGATAATGATATTAGCGGTACAGAATTTACCATTGGTTTTGATACGGCGATAAATACCGTTATTGATGCGATCGATAAAATCCGCGATACCGCTTCTTCACATGATCGGACATTCGTCATTGAAGTGATGGGAAGAGGTGCAGGTGATATTGCTCTTTGGTCCGGTCTTGCCGGTGGAGCCGAAACGATTCTGATTCCGGAAGAAAAGGAAACGATTGATAACATTATTGACCGTCTAAATCGCGGTAAACAAAGAGGAAAACGGCACAGCATTATTGTCGTTGCAGAAGGTGTAATGAGCGGTGTTAAATTAGCTGAACAATTAAAAGAGAGAATTGATGCTGATGTCCGTGTATCTGTCTTGGGGCATATACAACGCGGTGGTTCTCCATCTGCAACGGATCGCTTTTTGGCAAGCCGCTTAGGTGCACGTGCTGTAGAATTGCTGCTCGAAGGAAAAGGTGGCAGAGCGGTAGGAATTGTAAAAAATACGATTGTGGATCATGCCATTTCAGAAATTATTAATCAACCACATAAGATCGATAATGAAATTATTCGATTAGCAAAAGAATTATCGATTTAAGATCAGGAGGATAATTGAAATGAGAAGAACAAAAATAGTTTGTACAATAGGTCCGGCCAGTGAAAGTGTTGAAAAATTAGTACAGTTAATTGAAGCAGGCATGAATGTAGCACGATTAAACTTTTCTCATGGTGACCACGAAGAACATGCAGCCAGAATTAAAAATATTCGTGAAGCTGAAAAAATTACCGGGAAACATGTTGCCCTTTTGCTTGATACGAAAGGTCCCGAAATTCGTACTCATAATATGGAAAATGATGCCATCGAACTGATTGAAGGAAATACAGTAACAATTTCAATGGAAGAAGTTCTCGGTACACAAGAAAAATTCTCCGTTACATACGAGGGTTTGATTGATGATGTTCAAGTCGGAGGAAAAATTTTATTGGATGATGGACTCATTGGACTTGAAGTCATTGATGTTCATAAAGATAAAAAAGAAATAGTGACCAAAGTTTTAAATGGAGGGGTTTTAAAAAATAAAAAAGGTGTGAATGTACCGGGCGTATCTGTTAATTTGCCGGGTATTACTGATAAAGATGCAAGGGATATTGTTTTTGGGATTGAGCAAGGAATTGATTTTATTGCAGCTTCCTTTGTTCGACGTCCCAGTGATGTTTTAGAAATTCGCGAACTACTCGAGCAACATAATGCGTCTCATATCCATATTATTCCAAAAATCGAAAACCAAGAAGGCGTCGATAAAATTGACGAAATTTTAGAAGTAAGCGACGGCTTAATGGTTGCGCGCGGTGACCTTGGTGTAGAAATTCCGGCTGAAGAAGTCCCATTGGTACAAAAATTGCTTATAAAAAAATGTAATAAACTGGCCAAACCGGTTATTACTGCTACGCAAATGTTGGATTCTATGCAAAGAAATCCTCGTCCGACAAGAGCTGAGGCAAGTGATGTAGCCAATGCGATTTTTGACGGAACAGATGCAATTATGCTTTCCGGTGAAACGGCTGCAGGAAAATATCCGGTTGAAGCAGTACAAACGATGCATAATATAGCTGTTCGAGCTGAAAGTGCATTAAATCATAAAGGAATATTAGCCTTACGTTCAAAAGAAATTGAACATAATATTACGGATGCTATTTGTCAATCCGTTGCCCATGCTGTCATTAACCTGGATATTGATGCTGTTATTACTTCAACAGAAAGCGGTCATACGGCAAGAATGGTATCAAAATATCGCCCGGCTGCACCAATTGTTGCTGTCACAAGTCATGAAAAAGTCATGAAACAACTTTTATTAGTTTGGGGCGTTTATCCACAATTAGGCAAAAGATCAGAATCAATTGATGAAATGCTTGAAAAATCCGTAAGTGAAAGTCTGAAAAGCGGTATCGTGAAACACGGAGACAATGTAGTAATTACGGCAGGAGTTCCGGTTGGTGAAGCAGGTACAACAAACATGATGAAAATTCATGTGGTCGGCAGTGTGCTGGCAAAAGGTCAAGGGATTGGCAGAAAAAATGCATTTGGAAAAGTTGTCATTGCTAAAAACAGTAAAGAAGTACTGGAAAAAGTAAATGAACATTCAGTACTTGTTACATTTTCAACGGATCGCGACATGATGCCTGCACTTGAAAAATGTCAAGCATTGATTACGGAAGAAGGCGGTTTGACCAGTCATGCAGCTGTTGTTGGCTTAAATCTGGGGATTCCGGTCATCGTTGGTGTAAAAGATGCATTGTCGATTTTGAAAGACGGCCAGGTAGTAACGGTAGATGCAAACACCGGGCTTGTTTATGAAGGCCATAATAGTGTACTATAGATATACATTGGAGCAATTGGGCACTGCCAATTGCTTCAAATTTATCATCAATTTTACAGATTTTCCGCATGAGAAAGCCCACTTCTTTAGTTGGTAGAAGTTTTCCGGAATAGATAAAGATTTGATGTTTTTGTAAACATTTAGGTTAAATTCAATCAAACGAAGGGAACCGAAGATAGGCGGTGGG
Source organism: Caldibacillus sp. 210928-DFI.2.18 (assembly GCF_020554505.1). Taxonomy (NCBI): domain Bacteria; kingdom Bacillati; phylum Bacillota; class Bacilli; order Caryophanales; family Bacillaceae; genus Caldibacillus; species Caldibacillus sp. 210928-DFI.2.18. Next base: position 38,837 of record NZ_JAJCHL010000013.1, on the reverse strand, counting down.
GAAATGCGATTTTTCATACTGGTTTTTATTATTCTGCCTGCGCTTGAAATAGGTGTGTTTTTATTATCGGGAAAAACGATTGGCGTGTGGAATACGGTACTGATCATTATTTTCACAGGAATCCTTGGTGCCTTTCTGACAAAAAGGCAGGGCTTGGAAGTCATGCGAAAGGCTCAAGATGCGGTTCGTGCCGGCTATCCTCCCGGTGATGTTTTATTAGACGGTATCTGTATCTTCTTAGGTGGCAGCTTGTTAATTTCTCCTGGATTTATTACTGATTGTCTTGGATTAATTTTGCTTCTCCCTCCTACAAGAAAACTCATTAAACCGCTCCTTATTAAGTGGTTTCAACGATGGATTGATAAACGGACAATTTATATTGATTAAATAAACTAGGGAGGTTTCCGTATTTACCTAATCATTAGTAGGTGAATACGCCCTCCCTTTTTTGTCATTTATTTTCCTTCGCATATTTACTTCTCGTATACATAAAGTTTTATGCGACATCTATTGTAATCTTGATGCAATGATTACACTACTTTTGCCCGATAACAAAATCCCACAACCGGTGAAAGGCATTGGCCTTATACAAGGTACTCAATAGAACTGCAACAATTGGTCCGATAATCAAACCGACAAATCCAAATAATTGCAAGCTAATAAAAATGGAAACCAAAGAAGCTAAAGGACTAATACCGATATTGGTAGAGACAATTTTTGGTTCTATGATTTGCCTTTGTACGAGAACAACAATGTAAAGAACTAATAAACCAATTCCCAACGAATAATTATTGACGATAAATTCGTAAATAATCCATGGGACAAATACTAAACCGGTGCCAAGATACGGTAGCAAATCAATGATTCCAATAATAAAGGCAATGGCAATAGCGTAATTAACCCGTAAAATAAGCAGACCGATTAATACTGTGACTGCAGTGATTGAAATTAATGTTACTTGAGCACGAATAAAACCAAACAGTGCTTTTCTTAGGTCGATATAAACCTTCATACTACCTCGCCGAAACCGAATCGGAATAAATTTCCCTGCCATTCTTTTTAGCTTGTACCAATCTTTACTGATAAAGAAGGTGGCCAGCAATGTAAAAATGAGAACTGTTGCTGCGTTTGGAAACCATGAAATAAATGCAGGAATTTTTTTTAGCATCGATTGTAAAAAGTTTCCGAGCGTAGAAGCAATGTTAGCCCCGATATCATTGATGTTTTGAATAATTGTTTCCTGCTGTCCCTCATTTAAATTATTGAACATACTTGTTAAATTATTAAAAAAGGGGGTGACTGTACCGGTAATCCAATTTTCTATATACTTAACGATATTATTTATATGATTCGGAAGCGTGTTGGACAAATATTCAGTTCCCGAAATCAATTGTGTGATCAATAATGTTAACAAACCGGCTAACGCACCGAAAATTAATATAAGAACAATTAAAACACTGATAGCCCTTGGTATTCTTCCTTTTACTTGCAAAAAATTGACCAACGGATTCATCATAAAGGCAATGCCCCAAGCAATGATGAAAGGATAGGTCAATGAAGATAGGAAGTAAATTGCAAGAATAAATGCGATGATGGCAGCCAGAATCAATAAGAAACGGATAGTGCGTTGAACATAAACGGAATTCAATAATAATGCCTCCTGCTCTATTAAAATTTTTGTATAGCATGCGTTTTTGGAAGAACCCTTGTACTAAAATATTCCGTTTTTCCCCTCTATATGAATAAATATCTTCATTATAAAAGGCAATTTTTGAAAAGTTGCAAAAAGACATTCTTACATCACATATTTTAGCATTTTCCCATCGAATTTACATGCACCAAATCTTCAAACCTTATATTAACGAAAAAAATAAAATTGTAAATATGTGAAATTTAATTTTTCCCTTTGAACTTTATTCACATTCGATACGAAAAATAGAAAAAATATGAATAAAACGGTAAATTTAATCAATTTCCAGTTTAAGAAAAAACTAGTTCGTAAATGTTTTTGTGAAAAAATAAAAAAACATTCACATTTTGTTCATACCCCATTCACAAATTAATTTTTATCGGTTATAATTGGATTGAAAAACTGAAAACCATAAGAAAATTGGATTGATTTCTTAAAAAATATTTTTTTGTAAGCATTTTCTTTTTCAAATCTGGTCACCTTATAATAAAATAAAGGTATATCCTGTAACAATTATTCTCATTATAATTTTGATGTATACATAGAAAGGGTGAATTTAATCTCTAATTATTTTTACTAGGTTTTTAGGTGTTAACGAATGAAAGGGATAGGATTGTTTTAAATATAATTATTTGCTAGTATAGTACTAAAACGATAATTTTTAAAATTCAAATTAAGGGGGAAATTTTGATGACTGCTACAAAAGGGTTAGAAGGGGTAGTTGCCGCAACTTCATCAATTAGTTCAATTATTGATGATACATTGACATATGTTGGTTATGATATTGATGATTTAGCTGAAAACGCCACATTTGAAGAAGTAGTTTTTTTACTATGGCATCGGCGCCTGCCAAATGCCGTGGAGCTGGAAGATTTAAGAATTCAATTAGCCAATAATGCGGAAGTTCCAAGTCAAGTCATTGACCACTTGAAAGCATACCCAAGTGAAAAAGTCCATCCAATGGCTGCACTTCGAACTGCTGTTTCTTATCTTGGGTTATTTGATGAGGAGGCAGATGTTCAAACAAGTGATGCCAACTATCGAAAAGCAATCCGCATCCAAGCAAAAATCCCTACAATCGTTACAGCATTTTCGAGAATTCGAAAAGGATTGGAACCGATCGCACCTCGTAAAGATCTCGGTTTAGCTGCGAATTTCTTATATATGCTATCCGGTAAAGAACCGGACAAAATAGCGGTTGAAGCATTTGACAAAGCACTTGTTCTCCATGCGGATCATGAATTGAATGCTTCAACATTTACTGCCCGCGTTTGTGTGGCCACTTTGTCGGATATTTATTCAGGTATTACAGCAGCAATTGGCGCATTAAAAGGTCCATTACATGGCGGTGCAAATGAACAAGTAATGAAAATGTTGACGGAAATTGGTTCTATAGAAAATGTTGAACCGTATATTCGAGAGAAACTTGCCAATAAGGAAAAAATCATGGGATTTGGTCATCGCGTATATCGGAATGGCGACCCACGTGCAAAACATTTAAGAGAAATGTCAGAGAAATTAACAAAACTAACCGGAAAATCAAAATGGTACGATATATCTGTAAAAATTGAACAAATTGTTACTAGTGAAAAGAATTTGCCGGCTAATGTTGATTTTTATTCTGCTTCTGTATATGATAGCTTAGGAATCGACCACGACTTGTTTACTTTAGTTTTTGCAACTAGTCGTACTTCCGGATGGCTTGCTCATATTCTCGAACAATATGAAAACAACCGGTTAATTCGTCCGCGTGCAGAATATATCGGACCTTCGAAACAAGTGTATATACCTTTGGAAAAACGTTAATAATCATTTATCCATTTTTTGATAATGGAGAATGAATCTCCTACTCTAACGGTAAGCCAAGAAACCCTGCCAGCCCAAATGGAAGAATGGTCGGAAAAGGTTAGCCAGATAAAGTCGTTTTGTTCAGCTGACAATTAGTGGGGATATTATTTTTTCCATTGATTGCAGCTTTACTTTATAAATAAAAAGATAAAAAGGTTAGGAGATGTTTACTTTCCTAGCCTTTCACCATGAAATTGGAGGGAACTAACATGACAAAAGGAGAAAAAATTACGGTTCAGAATGGGGTACTAAATGTACCGAACAATCCAATCATTCCATTCATTGAAGGAGACGGGACCGGTCCGGATATCTGGGCTGCTTCATCACGTGTTCTTGATGCAGCGGTGGAAAAAGCTTATGGCGGTCAAAGAAAAATTGTGTGGAAAGAAGTTTATGCCGGTGAAAAAGCTTTTAATAAAACCGGTGAATGGTTACCGGAAGAAACATTGGATGTCATTCGTGAAAATATAATTGCCATTAAAGGTCCGTTGACTACTCCGATTGGTGGAGGGATTCGCTCTTTAAACGTTGCCCTTCGTCAAGAGTTGGACCTATTTGTATGTTTACGTCCGGTTCGTTGGTTTGAAGGTGTTCCTTCACCGGTAAAACGTCCACAAGATACAGATATGGTTATTTTCCGCGAAAATACCGAAGACATTTATGCCGGTATTGAATATAAAGAAGGTACACCGGAAGTGAAAAAAGTAATTGAATTTTTACAAAATGAAATGGGTGTAAAGAAAATTCGCTTCCCGGAAACATCCGGAATTGGTATAAAACCTGTTTCAAAAGAAGGTACAGAGCGTTTAGTACGTGCTGCGATTAACTATGCCATAAGAGAAGGCCGCAAATCCGTTACTCTTGTTCACAAAGGTAATATTATGAAATTTACAGAAGGTGCGTTTAAAAACTGGGGTTATGAATTGGCGGAAAGAGAATTCGGTGATCAAGTATTTACTTGGGCTGAATACGACCGCATTAAAGAAACTGACGGTATAGAGGCTGCAAACAAAGCTCAAGCGGATGCAGAAGCGCAAGGGAAAATTATTGTCAAAGATGTCATTGCCGATATTTTCCTACAACAAATTTTAACTCGCCCGCGTGAATTTGATGTTGTTGCTACAATGAACCTAAACGGTGACTATATTTCTGATGCATTGGCTGCTCAGGTGGGTGGAATTGGTATTGCACCGGGGGCAAATATCAACTATGAAACCGGTCATGCGATTTTTGAAGCTACTCACGGAACTGCGCCGAAATACGCCGGATTGGATAAAGTTAATCCTTCTTCCGTCATCTTGTCCGGTGTGTTAATGCTGGAACATTTAGGCTGGAAAGAAGCAGCTAATTTGATTATTCAATCTATGGAAAAAACGATTGCCTCAAAGGTTGTTACATATGACTTTGCCAGACTGATGGACGGGGCTACTGAAGTGAAATGTTCTGAGTTTGGGACAAAATTAATTGAAAATATGGGTGAATAAACTGTTAACAACTTTTGCAGAAGTTTATAGGAGTGGGGACTCCTTTTCTTCTGCAAAACCGTTTTGTTATAAATAGGCATGGCGAACAAAGAGGAAGGAGCTCCTTCTATCCTCTGAACAAAAGAATTTTTTATTAAGAATAAATTTTTATGACTTGGTCGATGGGGAGTTTTATCACGATAAGTTTTTTGAATTTGTTTGGGAGACAGATTTTGAAAACTTTAGTCCTAAACTAAATTTCATTCAAACTAAGGGGGATATTTAAAATGTCAAGACGTAAAATTTCTGTCATTGGGGCTGGATTCACCGGTGCAACCACTGCCTTATTTATCGCTCAAAAGGAACTGGGGGATGTCGTTCTTGTCGATATTCCGCAATTGGAAAATCCGACAAGAGGAAAAGCTTTAGACATGTTGGAAGCGAGTCCTGTACAAGGATTTGATGCCAATATTATCGGTACGTCCAATTATGAAGACACGAAGGATTCAGATATTGTTGTTATTACAGCGGGGATTGCCCGTAAACCGGGAATGAGCCGCGATGACCTTGTGCAAACAAATCAAAGGATTATGAAAGCTGTTACCCATGAGGTTGTTAAATATTCTCCTAATTGTATCATCATTGTTTTGACAAACCCGGTGGATGCAATGACCTACACGGTTTATAAAGAGTCCGGACTTCCTAAAAGTCGGGTGATTGGTCAGTCCGGTGTATTGGATACCGCTCGCTTTCGGACATTTATCGCCCAAGAATTAAATATTTCTGTTAAAGATGTAACAGGTTTTGTTTTAGGCGGGCACGGTGATGATATGGTACCACTAGTACGTTACTCCTATGCTGGTGGAATTCCTTTAGAAAAACTGCTTCCAAAAGAACGTCTTGATGAAATTGTTGCCAGAACAAGAACCGGTGGCGGAGAAATTGTTAACTTGTTAGGAAATGGCAGTGCATACTACGCTCCTGCAGCTTCCCTTACGCAAATGGTGGAAGCTATTATAAAAGACCAACGTCGTATTCTTCCCGCTATTGCCTATTTAGAAGGTGAATATGGTTTCAATGGAATCTACTTAGGTGTTCCGACGATCCTCGGTGGCAATGGAATTGAAAAAGTCATTGAGCTTGAACTAACAGAAGAAGAAAAAATTGCATTAAACAAGTCAGCAGAATCAGTTAAAAATGTACTTGGTGTTTTAGTATGAAGTCCATCAATGGGGGTTTTACTGCCCGTTAAGGTTGGATAAAAAGCAGTGACAACAGGCCTTTCCGTTTAGGAGGGCTTTTGTTATTTTAATTGACAGCCGGAAGAACATGAATATTCTATAAAAGGGTAAAAATCTTGAAAGACACAACTAGTACAGGTATATTTAAAACAACCGATAAATAAATAAGTGTAATAAATACCAGTAGTGGAAGTTGGGGCTTCAATAATTGATGGAGGAGTTTAGTGGATGGATAAAAAAATACTAATTGTCGATGATGAAGAATCCATTGTTACGTTATTGGAATATAATTTACGCCAAGCAGGATTTGATGTGTTGACGGCATATGATGGTGAAGAGGGATTTCAAAGAGCTAAGACCGAATCCCCGAACTTAATTGTACTTGATTTAATGTTGCCAAAAATGGATGGTATGGAAGTATGTAAAGAGTTGCGGCGAGAACATATACATACCCCTATTCTTATGTTGACAGCAAAGGATGATGAAATCGATAAAGTTCTTGGTTTGGAATTAGGTGCCGATGATTATATGACAAAACCGTTCAGTCCAAGAGAAGTTGTTGCCCGGATTAAAGCAATTTTACGGAGAACAAATAATTTTCCTGAACAGTCAGAAAAGGAAGTGGATAGCATAAAAATTAATATCGGCAACCTTGAAATATTTCCGGACCGATATGAAGTATTTTTAAGCGGGGAATTGCTGGAGTTCACTCCGAAAGAATTTGAACTGCTCTTATATTTAACAAAGAATAAAGGACGTGTATTGACCCGTGATCAGTTATTAAATGCAGTTTGGAATTATGATTTTGCCGGTGATACAAGAATTGTTGATGTTCACATTAGTCATTTACGGGATAAAATTGAGGCAAACTCGAAAAAACCGCAATATATTAAAACCATCCGTGGACTTGGCTATAAATTTGAGGAGCCAAAAGTATGAAAAAATTGCGCTATCGATTATTTCTTGCGCTAATTGTATTAGTTGTTTCTGTATTTATCGGTTTAGGGCTTTTGCTAGGTCAATTATTTAAAACCTATTATATCAACTCTTTCTTCGATGAATTTCAAAAAGAGGGGAATTTGATTATACAGCAAATAGAAGACCAAGGAGGGACTTCTACCCTTCAAACCGATCAAATTAAGAAAGCAAAAGAAATGATCAATGCCAATATAACCATTTTATCAACAGATGGTAAAGTGATTTATGATATTGGAGAAACTGCCGAAAAATATAAAGACCATCATGATGTACTTTCGGATATTGTCAAAGGTATCCAGACAAATAAAAACGGAAGGAAATATATTGGCAGTGGATTGGATATTTTTTATTGGTGGGATGTCATTGAAATCAATGGCAAGGTGGACGGTATATTAGTTATCACATCAGAGCTGGATGAACTAACGGTTGCGCATAAACAATTATGGCTATTGCTGTTTGTTATTCTTGGCTTGGCATTTATCGTCATTTTATTTATCGGATCAAAAATTACGACAAATTTTATAAAACCGGTTGAATCGGCCACCAAAACAGCTATTGAGTTGGCTAAAGGAAATTATCAAGCCCGGACATATGAATATACATATAATGAGTTCAGCAAGTTAAACTCTTCACTAAATATTTTAGCCAGAAACTTGCAAAGGATTACCAAGGAACAGGAAATGCAAAATGACCGGTTGCGTGCCGTCATTGAAAATATGGGAATACCACTTATATTAATTGATGACAAAGGTTGTATTATTTTAACCAATCAAATGTACAAAGAAATGTTTCGGGTTGAAGAAACCGAAATAATCGGAAAGACTTATTTGGAAGTTTTCGAACATGAAGATGTAAAACAAATTATTGAACATATTTTCATGACAGAGCAAAAAATCCGTAGACAAATTACGATTCCAATTCATATCCAGATGAAAAATTTTGAAGTGTACGGCGCACCAATTATTAGTTCAAATAATGAATGGAAAGGGATTGTCCTTGTTTTTCATGATATTACTGAGATCAAAAAATTAGAGAAAGTTAGAAAAGATTTTGTCGCAAACGTTTCTCATGAATTAAAAACACCGGTTACGTCAATTAAAGGATTTACCGAAACATTATTAGACGGGGCGCTTCATGATGAAAAGGCATTGGAGTCTTTTTTAAATATTATATTGAAAGAAAGCAATCGACTTCAATCTTTAGTATATGACCTGCTCGAATTATCGAAAATTGAACAAGAAGATTTAAAATTAAATATTAATCAAGTTGAAATGAACAAAATGATTCATGATATTGTTGATTCTTTGAGAAAACGTGCTGAAGATAAACAAATTGATATTCAAATATTTGAAGAACGACCTTTAACAGTTGAAGGGGATTCATTACGTTTGCAACAAATTTTCATCAATCTACTGTCAAATGCCATTGCATATACGTTGCCCTCGGGTAAAGTTGAAGTTCACATTCAAGATGATGATGAATTTGTTGTTATTTCCATCGCCGATACGGGAATTGGCATTGAAAAGGAGGAAATTCCGCGTATTTTTGAACGATTTTACCGGGTTGATAGGGCACGCAGCAGGAACTCCGGTGGTACCGGTCTAGGCCTGGCCATTGTCAAACATTCTGTGGAAGCACATCATGGCGAGATTCATGTGGAAAGTGAAGTTGGTAAAGGGTCAAGATTTATTGTGAAGTTATGGAAAATCATGCCAAAAGACATAAGATGACATGACCTAGTCATAATAGTTATAAAGATCAGGAAAAACAGTTTAATTTACAAACAATTAACAAAACCTCCATATAGAATTTAAATTGGCAGTATATATTGGTTATGAAAACCCCAACGTCCAAGAACTGGATGGATAGAGGGCTGTCCTATGGTATAATGTCTGTCATCTCGTAAACGGGAACAGAGCAGACAAAAGCCATGTATAGGACAGTCTTTTTTTATACGTTAAGAAAGTATAAATTTCCAGCAAAGAAGCAAATTCGACGTAGTGGGAAATTTTAAGTTTTAAGTATAAGTGCACAAGGAAAGCTTCACGGGAATACATCGCAGCCGAAAAAATTTTATATTTTTTCGGTGAACTACGGCTTTGCCATCGCCTAAAGGCTCGGCAGTCGCCGAGTTTTCTTTATTTTCTGGCTGTGAAATCGCCGGACCAGAAAATTTACTGAAACCTATCTGTTAATTGATCCGTATATATTTGAAACAGTATCTAGAGAGGGAGATTATATGGTAAATCTGAAACAGATTTATACAGTTGCGGGGATTGTTATCGGGATTTTATTACTCGTACTAGTCGGATTCACATCTTGGTATACGGTTGATGAATCAGAGCAAGCGGTTATTTTAACATTCGGCAAGGCAGAGGATACAGTAACGGAGCCTGGTTTAAAGTTTAAATTCCCTTGGCCGATTCAAACGGTAGATAAGCTGTCCAAGGAAACATATAGTCTACAATTTGGCTATAAGGAAAAAGGCGGGAAGGTAGTTTCAGAGAATCAAAATGATACAAAAATGATTACCGGTGATGAAAATATCGTTTTGGCAGATCTTGTTGTTCAATGGAAAATCACAGACCCGATTAAATATTTGTACAATTCGGAAGCACCACAAGAAATCTTGTATGATGCGACAAGTGCATCGTTACGTAGTATTATCGGGAGTTCGAAAATTGATGATGCATTAACATCAGGCAGGGCGGATATTGAAGGGAATGTCCGAGAGATTTTATCAGATTTGGTCACGAAATATGATATAGGCATCACGATTTTGGCAGTAAAATTACAAGATGTAGAATTGCCAAATGATGAAGTCCGAGCGGCATTTACCAATGTAACTGACGCAAGAGAAACGATGAACACAAAAATTAATGAGGCACAAAAATATCGTAACCAAAAAATGAATGAGGCTGAGGGAGAAGTCGCTGCGATTATGTCAAGAGCACAGGGAGACAAAGCCGCACGTGTTGAAGCAGCAAGAGGGAGTGTATCCGTTTTCAACCGTTTGTATGAACAATATAAAAGTAGTCCGGATGTGACCCGTGAACGGTTAACAATTGAAACGATAGAACAAGTGCTTCCTAATGCACAAATTTATATTATGAATGATGATGGTGAAACATTGAAATATTTACCGATTGCTCCGCTAGAAAGAAAAGAGAATAACGCGAACGAGAGTCAAAGTTCAGGAACAAAACAGGAAGGAAGTGAAAAAAATAATGAGTAAAGGTAAAGTAATTGATATGGAGAAAAAAAGAACAGATATTCCATTTCGAAAATGGATTAAAACCGGTATCGTTATTTTAATCACTTTACTCCTGCTATTCTTGATATTTACCAATATTTTTATTGTAAAAGAAGGGGAGTATAAAATCGTTCGTCAGTTTGGAGAAATTAAACGAGTCATCAGTGATCCGGGCATTCATATAAAAGTACCGTTTATCCAGACCGTCACAACATTGCCGAAATATCAAATGACATTGGACGTCGAGCAGTCGGAAATTAATACGAAAGATAAGAAAAGGATGATTATCGATAACTATGCGATTTGGAAAATTGAAGATCCTGAAAGCTTAATTATAAATGCACGAACGATGGAAAGTGCCGAAGCAAGAATGGAGGAGTTTGTCTATTCCGTTGTCCGTTCTGAACTTGGTCAGTTAAACTACGATGAAATTATAAATGATGAAAATTCATCTCGCGGAAGCCTGAATGACCGGGTAACTGAGCAAGTAAATGAACTTTTGAAGAAGGACCAATATGGGATAGTCGTATCCGATGTCCGTATTAAGCGCACCGATTTGCCTGCTGAAAACGAACAATCCGTTTATACCCGAATGATCAGTGAGCGGGAATCTACGGCTCAGGACTATTTATCTCAAGGGGATGCGGAAAAAAATAAAATTATGGCTGAAACCGATCGAGAATACCAAGAAATGATTTCCAAAGCGAAAGCAGATGCCGAGGTAATCCGGTCAGAAGGGGAAGGGGAAGCTGCACAAATTTATAATGAAGCTTTTTCGAAAGACCCGGAATTCTACCGTTTGTTTAGAACTTTGGAGTCGTATAAAAAGACAATTAATGATCAGACTGTCATTATTTTACCGTCCAACTCTCCATATGCGAGGTTACTACAAGGATATGTTGAATAAGTAGGCTTTCGTAAATTGATCATGCGGTCGTTTTCCTTTCCCTTCATTCCATGCTAGAATAAGGTAAGGAAAACGGCTATTTCTTTTATTCCGTACACTCGGTTTATCTATATTTGGCATTTGAAACATATGATAAGAAGCCGAATACAATCTACAATATTAGCGAGTGTCAAAAGAAACGGGGGTTATATTTTGAATAAGAAAGTAGTTTTAATTGACGGAAATAGTGTCGCATACCGTGCGTTCTTCGCCTTGCCGCTATTGAATAATGAAAAGGGTATACATACAAATGCTGTTTACGGATTTGCCATGATGCTTGAAAAAATTTTAAAGGAAGAAAAACCAACACATATATTAGTCGCTTTTGATGCAGGAAAAACGACTTTTCGACATGAAACTTTTAGTGATTATAAAGGTGGTCGACAAAAAACACCCCCTGAATTATCCGAACAATTTCCATATCTTCGTGAATTATTAAAAGCACACGGAATTGCTCAATACGAACTGGAAAATTATGAAGCCGATGATATTATCGGAACATTATCGAAACAAGCTGAAGAAAACAATTTTGAAGTACGAATCGTTTCCGGTGATAAAGACTTAACCCAGCTGGCTTCTGAAAAAACAACGGTCTTAGTTACCCGTAAAGGTGTTACCGATATTGAAAAATATACACCTGGCCATATAAAAGAAAAGTATGGCTTAAGTCCGGAACAAATTATTGATATGAAAGGTTTGATGGGGGATGCAAGCGACAATATTCCCGGCGTTCCGGGTATTGGGGAAAAAACGGCTATCAAACTGTTAAAACAATATCATTCGGTTGAAAATTTATTAGAGTCGGTTGACCAAGTAAGCGGGAAAAAATTGCAAGAAAACTTATCGACTTACAAAGATCAGGCATTAATGAGTAAGCAATTAGCGACGATTTTTCGTGATGCGCCGATTGATATCGGATTAGCTGACATTAATTATCAAGGTGCAAACACAGAAAAGCTTGTTTCACTATATAAAGAACTCGGCTTCCAATCTTTTCTTGAAAAAATGGATTCGTCTGTTCAGATTGAAGATCAGAAATTGGAAGAAGTCGAATTCGAATTTGTAAAAGAAATTACCGAGGAAATATTACAACAAAATAGTGCGCTATATGTAGAAATCATTGAAGATAATTACCATTATGCTCCAATCATCGGGCTGGGGCTGGTCAATGATACAGGAATTTACTATCTTCCGGTTGATGTCGTAAAATCTTCTTCGGTTTTTAAAGCATGGCTTGAAGATGAAAAAACGAAACTTGCCGTATATGATGCGAAACGAACGATTGTTTCATTACAAAAACTTGGTATGGACGTAAACGGAATTGACTTTGATTTACTAATCGCCTCTTACTTATTAAATCCGTCCGAGACAATCCAAGATTTTAGTGATGTCGCAAAAGCCCATCATTACAACCAAGTATTAGCAGATGATACAGTTTATGGGAAAGGGGCAAAACGGACATCATTAACGGATAAAGAACGGGCTGAAACCATCGTTCGAAAAGCCTTGGCCATTTACCATTTAAAAGATCGCTTGATTGATGAACTGAAGAAAAATGAACAATACGAGCTATTTATCGAACTAGAAATGCCGCTGTCGAGAATTTTAGCGGAAATGGAAAGCACCGGAGTAGCAGTTGATGTAAACCGTTTGAAAGAAATGGGAGAAGAAATTAAAAAACGGTTAAATGAGATTGAAGGAAAAATTCACCAATTGGCCGGTGAACCATTCAATATCAATTCCCCGAAACAACTCGGTGTCATTTTATTTGATAAACTAGGTTTACCGGTCATTAAAAAGACAAAAACCGGCTATTCAACGTCAGCGGATGTGTTGGAAAAATTGCAAACGGAACATGAGATTGTTGATCAAATTTTAACATATCGCCAACTTGGTAAATTACAATCGACATATATTGAAGGCTTATTGAAAGTCGTTAATCCGGAAGACGGAAAAGTCCATACTCGTTTTAATCAAGCGTTAACCCAAACCGGGCGGCTCAGCTCCACCGATCCGAATTTACAAAATATCCCGATTCGTTTAGAAGAAGGACGAAAAATCAGGCAAGCATTTGTCCCATCGGAAAAAGGTTGGGTGATGTTTTCGGCGGATTACTCGCAAATTGAGTTACGGGTACTTGCTCATATTTCGGGAGATGAACGATTGATCGATGCCTTTAAACAAGGCCTTGATATTCATACAAAAACGGCAATGGATGTCTTTCATGTTGCTCATGATGAAGTGACAAGTAATATGCGAAGACAGGCAAAAGCAGTCAATTTCGGTATCGTTTACGGCATCAGTGATTATGGTTTGTCGCAAAACTTAGGGATTACAAGGAAAGAAGCCGGTCAATTTATTGAACGCTATTTTAAAAGTTATCCGCAAGTTAAACAGTATATGGAAGATATCGTCCAAGAAGCAAAACAAAATGGATATGTCACCACATTATTACACCGGAGACGTTATATTCCTGAAATCACGAGCCGGAATTTCAATGTGCGCAGTTTTGCCGAGCGGACAGCCATGAATACACCGATTCAAGGGAGTGCCGCTGATATCATTAAAAAAGCAATGATCGATATGGCCGAGAGATTAAAGACGGAAAAATTACAAGCACGCCTCCTTTTACAAGTTCATGATGAACTTATCTTTGAAGCGCCGGAAGATGAAGTGGATAAATTAAAGGAGATTGTTCCGGACGTTATGGAGCATGCGCTTGAACTTAAAGTGCCATTGAAAGTTGATTATGCTTACGGTCCGACATGGTTTGATGCGAAGTAAAACGAATGCCTTATACTAGAAAAAAGCCGGCCCATAGGAAAAAATGGGCTGGTTTTCCTTAAGGCATGTCTAATTTCCCTCCCAAGCCTTCGTATTACTCTGCGGAATTTTGATTTTGCGCATTTTTGCAAGACCGTTTACTTGTGATTTTGCGCATTTCGCTTTAAACAATGAAAGGAAAGGAAAACTTATGCCGGAATTACCAGAAGTTGAAACAATCAAACGAACACTTGAGGCAATCGTCCTCGGGAAAACAATCGAGGATGTAAAAGTATTTTGGCCAAAGATAATAAAAAACCCGCCAGATGTTGAAGAATTTATCGTTCTATTAAAAGGGCAAACGATACGAACAATGGGAAGAAGGGGAAAGTTTCTCATTTTTTACATGAATGATGTTGCACTCGTCTCTCATTTACGGATGGAAGGAAAATACGGACTCTACCCGAAAGAAGAACCTTTTGATAAACATACTCATGTCATTTTTTCATTTACCGATGGGACCGAATTGCGATATCGGGATGTTCGAAAGTTTGGAACGATGCATATTTTTCCGATCGGTGAAGAAATGAACCATTTACCGCTCAGTCAACTGGGACCGGAACCGTTTGCCAAAGAGTTTACCACAGCCTACTTTGCAAAATCACTAGCAAAAACGGCGAGAATGATTAAACCGGTTCTCCTTGATCAAACAATTGTTACAGGACTCGGCAATATTTATGTGGACGAAGCTTTGTACCGGGCCAAAATACATCCCGAACGGCTTGCCAATTCATTATCAAAATCTGAAGTTAAAAGATTGATAGAGGCCATCATTGCCACTCTAACAGATGCAGTCGAAAAAGGGGGAAGTACCATCCGTTCCTATGTGAATTCCCAAGGGCAGATAGGTATGTTCCAATTGGAGTTAAATGCCTATGCTCAGGAAGGGAAACCGTGCAAAAACTGTGGCACCCCTATTGAAAAAATAAAAGTCGGCGGGCGTGGTACTCATTTTTGCCCAAACTGCCAAAAAGTAAAAATATAAACCCATTTCCTATTGATGAACTTCCAATCATCAGGTTATTCGCCTAAGAACCACGAACATTGGACAAGCTCCTTTCATACGATAGGATAGCAATCGTTGAAAGGAGCTGTTCCATTTGGATCTATTCCCACTCTTATTACTCGCATTGGCTGTAAGTATTGATAGCTTCAATGTCGGATTTACCTATGGCATGAGAAAAGTGAAAATTCCGCTTCATGCCATTTTCATCATTGCTTGTTGTTCCGCTTTTTCCCTCTATTTCGCATCGATTATCGGTAGTCACTTTGGAAAAATCCTTACCCCGCATTTGACGGAAACCATTGGAGGAAGCATCTTTATCCTTTTAGGTGCTTGGGCATTATTGCAATTTTTTTGTACAGCGGATGACAAAACGGATTCAATTGAAAACGTTCATGAAAAAGTTTTGGTTAAGTTTGAACTGAAATCAATCGGTGTTGTTATTCAAATTTTGAAAAAGCCGATGACCGCTGATTTAGATAAGTCCGGTTCGATTAACGGATATGAAGCTGTCTTGTTAGGTACAGCTCTATCTCTCGATGCTTTAGGTGCCGGTTTTGGTGCATCAATGTTAGGTTTTTCACCAATTTTACTTGCCGCTTGTGTTGGGCTGATGAGTGCCATCTTTGCTACAACCGGCATTAAATTTGGTGCAACAATCGGTTCCAATCAATTATTTAAGCATTTTTCGTTTATTCCCGGTTTATTACTTATCTTAATTGGCATATGGAAAATCTAAATTGACGATTTGTCCAAAGTGAATTGTCGGAAAGTATGTTGAAACGTATCTAAATTGGTGATATGTCCAAAGTGGCGTTTCCGTAAAGCATGTTTAAACTTAATTTATTTGATATATGAAAAATTCAAATTTGATCCTAGTTGGTTCCCCTTGATAAAAATGGTAAAATATCAGTATGTGAGCTTTTAGAATGGGAAATAAAAAGGGGATGAAGTTGTCATTGGTTATCGGGATTACCGGAAGCATCGCAACAGGAAAAAGTACGGTTTCGAAAATGATTAAGGAACTGGGCTATACCGTTGTCGATGCTGATATCGTAGCCAGGGTTGTCGTCGAACCGGGGGAGGAAGCTTATCAAAAAATAGTCGAGCATTTTGGTGAAGAGATCCTGCTGGCAAACGGAGAAATCGACCGCAAGAAATTAGGGGATCTTGTGTTTCAAAATGAAGAGAAACGACTGTTATTAAACTCTATCGTCCATCCGGCAGTTCGAAAAAAAATGAATGAAGAAAAGGAAATAGCATTTCGTCGTGGCGAAAAGGTTGTTTTTCTTGACATTCCTTTGTTATATGAGAGCAATTTGACGTATATGGTTGATAAAGTACTAGTTGTTTATGTTGATCAACCGACACAACTGGAACGTTTAATGAACAGGAACCATTTGACAAAAGAAGAAGCGCTGGCAAGAATCACATCACAGCTTTCCATTGAACAAAAAAGGGAACGGGCGGATGCTGTTATTGATAACCGCGGAACAATTGAACAAACAAAAACTCAATTACTATCCATCTTAAAAGATTGGAAAATATTATAAAGCGAGCTTTCTTGGTAGGAATCAAAGGCTTCCTGATGATTTAGGGGCAGTACTTACCGAGATAGCTTTTTTTTTGTTCTAGAGGTCCGTCTTGCGCACATTTTTCATTTTTCATCGCTGGATTTGGCACCCGGAGTCTTTCCTCGCGACTATTTTCCTTTCATTTACTGCTGAAATGGGTCTCA
The DNA here is from genome assembly GCF_020554505.1 of Caldibacillus sp. 210928-DFI.2.18. NCBI lineage: Bacteria > Bacillati > Bacillota > Bacilli > Caryophanales > Bacillaceae > Caldibacillus > Caldibacillus sp. 210928-DFI.2.18. The sequence goes on along the minus strand of NZ_JAJCHL010000013.1, from coordinate 21,854 downwards.
AGAGCCGTTCTCGGATTCATTTCCCCTTTTTTCACCACATACGATGACAACGAGAGCCCGTATTCCCCGATCCCCAAACTTTTTTCGAAAAATGGCAATTAATATGTGAACTTTTCATAAAATATGTTATACTAATTACGATGATTATCTGAATTATGTATCATAAATAACAAGGGGGACCATCATGGTTAAAAAAGTAGCAATAAATGGTTTTGGAAGAATCGGACGCATGGTATTTCGCAGGGCAATATTGATGAACGATTTCGATATTGTCGCTGTTAATGCAAGTTATCCTCCAGAAACGCTTGCTCACTTATTAAAATACGATACAGTTCACGGGAGATTTCACGGGGAAGTGGAATTTGGGGAAAACAGCCTAGTAGTTAACGGCAAAGAGGTACTTTTAGTCAACCAAAGAGATCCTGAACAATTACCTTGGAAAGATTTAAATATTGATATTGTCATTGAAGCAACAGGTAAATTTAATTCTCGTGAAAAAGCCGGACTTCACTTGAAAGCAGGTGCAAAAAAAGTAATATTAACAGCACCGGGGAAAAATGAGGATGTGACAATTGTTGTTGGTGTAAATGACACCGTTTTAAATATTGACAAGCATGAAATAATTTCAAATGCATCCTGTACAACAAATTGCTTGGCGCCTGTTATTAAAGTTTTAGATGAGCAATTTGGTGTTGAAAACGGATTTATGACAACGGTACATGCCTATACGAATGATCAAAAAAATATTGATAATCCGCACAAAGATTTACGCCGGGCACGTGCATGCGGTCAATCTATTATTCCAACAACGACCGGAGCAGCGAAGGCAATTGGCAAAGTATTACCGCATTTAAATGGAAAATTACATGGCATAGCTTTACGTGTACCGACACCGAATGTTTCACTTGTTGACTTAGTAGTTGATTTGAAAAAAGAAGTGACAGCTGAAGAGGTGAACGATGCATTTGTCTATGCAAGTAAAAACGATTTGCGGGGTATTCTTGATATAACTTATGAACCATTAGTATCTGTTGACTTTAATACAGATTCCCACTCTTCCATTGTAGATGGACTCTCGACAATGGTTTTAGAAGGAAATAAGGTGAAAGTATTGGCATGGTATGACAATGAATGGGGTTATTCATGTCGCGTTGTCGATTTAGCAAAAATGGTCTCAAACCAAATGGCAAGAGAGATGGAACCAAGTTTCTAAATGGAACACCTAATCGTGGATAATATAGTTTGACTACGAGGAATCGTATTTTTTTCACATAACATACAAGCGGTGTAAAATTGTTTTAATTAAAAAATATGAAGGAGACCCAAGATTGTATTCTTGGGTTTTTCCTTTTGGCTAATAGGAAAGTATAAATTTTTCAATTTCTACTTTCCTAACGCATAAGTGCACTGAAAGACTTCGGTAGCATTACCTCGCAAGCGAAAATGTTTTTTCGCTGAACTACGGCTCTGCTCTCGCCGAGTTTTCTTTAGTAAATTTACCAAGAACGATTATTTTTTGATCGTCTTTGTACATGGTTTCAAAATATAATCACATTTCCAAATTCCTTATGTATATAATGTTATGGATGCTTCATATATGAGGTTTTTTTTAAGATACCTAGAGCATTTATTGATTGATTAATATAGGAAAACCTTGTATACTGATAGGCGTGGAAAAATAACTACTTAAAGGGTTAGGGCCTCTCTGGACTAACTTCCCCCGTGGTAGTTATGCAATTTTTGTCGTGTACACTCATTTACCTGTATGTACAGGAAAAAATCATTAAAGGGGGAACGTACGTATGAATACATTGGGTCGTCATGTTATTTCAGAATTATGGGGTTGTGACTATAACAAACTGAATGATATGGATTTTATTGAAAGATTATTTGTTGATGCTGCGTTGAAGTCCGGTGCTGAAGTTCGGGAGGTTGCCTTCCATAAATTCGCACCTCAAGGAGTCAGTGGGGTTGTCATCATTTCAGAATCCCATTTAACCATCCACAGTTTTCCTGAGCACGGTTATGCAAGTATTGATGTTTATACGTGCGGTAATTTGGATCCAACCATTGCCGCGGATTATATAGCGGAAAAATTGAATGCAACATCAAGAGAGACGATAGAGTTTCCCAGAGGAATGGGTCCTATCGAAGTGAAAAGTCCAAGTGTACAAAATGTCTAATTGAAAAAAATATTTCAAAAGATGATGTTGAGTATAAACATCATCTTTTTTTATAGATACAAAATGTAGTAAGATAAAACTATATAGATTTACGTTTGATGAGGACAACATAAAAAATTTTTGAAAAATGAATGAAAAGGATGTTTGAGAGAATGAGTAGAAAGCCATCAATTTTTCAACGATTCCAAAAAAATTGCGAAACGTCTGATGATCATTTTGACAAAGATTTAAAAAGCCATTATTATAAAAGTTCGTTTGATAAGGTATTAACAACGGTTGAAGATATGTTTAAAAAAGATCCGGCAATGAAAATCACCGCCGTTTCTAAGGACCGCGGGGAAATTTCTGTTTCAATGACAAGTAGGCCAAAAGCGTTTATTATTGTCACAGTTATTGAAGTTCGACCATTTCAAACCGCCGTTGATTTCATGGTATCTTCTGAAATTTTTTCGATATTTGGTCTTTACCCGACATTGAAGAAACTTGTCTTACGCTTTTATCAAGAATTGGACAAGCAGTTGCCAAAATCGGATATGAAATAGATAAAAATTATTTCACCAATAAATCTATAGCTAAAAATTAACGGAACGGACATCCTGAATTTTTTCGAACATAAGAACTGTGCTATGGAAGTTATTAACCATAAGACATGAAAAAAATCCCAAAATAAGGAAGAAAGAATAAGGAGGAATAAGAGGTGAAATGTCCAACGTGTAAATATAATGGGACAAGGGTTATTGATTCAAGACCTGTCGATGAAGGCAGGGCTATCCGCAGACGTCGTGAATGTGAAGAATGCGGCTACCGCTTCACAACCTTTGAAAGGGTTGAAGAATATCCATTAATCGTTATCAAAAAGGAAGGTACAAGAGAAGAATTCAGCCGGGATAAAATTTTGCGCGGATTACTTCGGGCATGTGAAAAACGTCCGGTCAGTTTAAATCAGCTTGAAATTATCACTGCTGAAGTGGAAAGGGAATTACGGAATCTCGGCGTTTCAGAAGTAAAAAGTGAAGTGATTGGTGAGATGGTTATGGATAAATTGGCAAAAATAGATGAAGTCGCTTATGTTCGATTTGCATCTGTCTATCGCCAATTTAAAGATATTAACGTATTTATTGAAGAATTGAAAGACCTTTTAAAAAAAGAGCATAAAGAATGACTCGAATGTTGAGATGGTCGTTAGACTCTCCGTTTAGAGTGGGATAAATACAAAAAAGTAAAAGAAAGGTCGAGGTTGTTTTCATGGAACCACATTGGAAGGAACTGATACCGGGAGATCAATATATTGTTTGGATTGAGGGTCCGTTAAATGTGGATGATTCAAAGGTGCTAACCTTATTATATCAACCGCTTATCGGCCCGATATGTGTCAGTTTATACATGACATTATTGAACCAAATTGGGAAGAGTCGCCTACAATCTGAACCAGCTTCACACTATTATATTATGAATTTACTTGATTTAAACTTGGCCGAAATTTATAATGCAAGAAAAAAATTGGAGGCAATTGGCCTGTTGGAGTCGTTTGTAAAAAAAAATAACGATTCCCGTTCCTTCCTGTATATTTTAAAGCCTCCCTTATCACCACGCCAATTTTTCACGGACGGTTTATTGAACATCTACCTTTATCAAAAAATTGGTCATGATTACTATCAGCGTCTAAAACATGATTTTGCCGATGAAGCAATAAATACAGATGGTTTTGAAAAGATTACCCAACCATTCCAACAAGTATTTGGCTCAACCCATTCTTTCCCTTATGAAGCATTGAATGCAGAAGATGATGCAAAGGCTCTCCCCGGAAAAATGGAGGCCAAGCCGGTGACAGTAGCCCCCGACTTTTTTGACTTTGACTTGTTCATGGCAGGACTTGATGAAGCAGTTGTCCCAAAAACCGCCATTACGAAAAAGGTTAAAGAAGTAATTTTAAAATTAGCGTTTTTATATGGGATTGACGCCATTCAAATGAAAAATATAGTCATGGGCAGTTTAAATGTCGATAATGAGGTAGATATGGAAACTTTGCGGAAAAGGGCAAGAGATTGGTATAAAATTGAGCATTATAACTCTCTGCCAAAATTAATTGATCGTACCCAAAGTCCAATCTACGAGTCGGATACAGATGTACCGAAAACAAAGGAGGATCGCCTTGTTCGTTATTTAGAAACAGTGAGTCCGCGACAAGTCTTAACGGATTTATCGGATGGCTCTGAACCGGCGGAAAGTGATTTAAGGTTAATTGAGGAAATCATGATTAATCAAAAATTAAACTCCGGCGTTGTCAATGTCCTAATTCAATATTGCATGCTTAGAACCGACATGAAATTATCGAAAGCTTTTGTTGAAAAAATTGCATCGCACTGGGCACGGAAAAAAATTAAAACCGTTAAAGAAGCAATGGCACTGGCAAAAGATGAGCATCGTAAGTATATCGAATGGCAACAAAACAAAAAGAACAAACCAACATCGAAAAGAAAAGCAGTTCGTACGGAAAAAGTACCGGACTGGCTTGAAAACCGAAATGACGGTCAGGAAAAACAGAATGAAAAGGTTGATATCGAATTGAAAAAAAGTTTAGAAGAACGATTGAAAAAATATAGAAAATAGAAATGGTAAAATTAGAGAATTGACAAGATGATAACGATTTTACCGATATGTACTCCAGATAAAATGAGGAGGTGTGCTCCCGCTATGGAAAATATTAGAGAAACATTAAATCGGATAAGTAATCGGGATGATTTTCAAAAAAGATTTACGATGATACGGCAGGAAATCATGTCCCATCCTGATGTACGTGCTTTTCTTTTGGAACATCAAGATGAAATTTCGGGACCAATGATTGACCGCAGTCTTGGTAAATTATATGAATTTGTCTCGCAAAGTAGAGGGTGTAAGGAATGTCCTTCTTTGGAACAATGTAAAAATATCATTCCCGGCTATGAACCGGAACTTGTGCTAGTAAATAATGGGATCGATGTCCACTATGTGCCATGCCGCTTAAAACGGTTAGCCGATGAAAAAAAGAAAATGGAAAACAGAATTCAATGCCTCTACATGCCAAAAGATATCCTGCAAGCATCTTTAGGAAATGTCATTCTCGATACGGACAATCGTATGCAAGCAGTTGATAAGGTGGAACAATTTATCTCTAATTATGGAAGTGAACATTTCCAAAGAGGCTTTTATTTTTATGGGCCTTTTGGAACGGGGAAAACCTATTTACTCGGAGCTGTAGCGCACGAATTAGCCGGAATAGGAATTTCATCTATTATTGTTTATGTTCCTGAACTAATTCGAGAGATGAAGCAGGCAATTAGTGACCATACATTAAATGAAAAAATAGACATGCTGAAAAAAGCGCCGGTTCTTATGTTCGACGATATCGGAGCTGAAGCAGTTTCGAGCTGGGTAAGGGATGAAGTTCTCGGACCGATATTACAATTCCGTATGTTGGAAAGGTTGCCGACTTTTTTTACTTCAAACTTTAATTTAAATGAGTTAGAACATCATTTAACCTATTCACAACGCGGGGAAGAGGAAAAACTTAAAGCTGCAAGGATCATTGAACGGATCAAATTTTTGGCCGAGCCGGTTCCCATTGATGGACCGAATAAAAGAAAGTAGACGAGACCTTTAACACCTTACAAAAAATAATTAATAAGGATACTCGAAACATCTAAAAAAACTTATACGTAAAGGTACAACAGGAACCTCGCTAATTCATGTAGCGAGGTTCAGTTCTAAAGTAACCAAGCCCCCCATATATATGAAACAGGAATGCCTCACAGGGGGGACGGAGATGTTTTCAATTCAATTTAATAATAAAGAGGATTTAAATTTTTTTTATCAATCATTTTTAAAAAACAAATCGGAACATATCCAAATTGAAAGGAAATCCTTACAACTGGATTTCATTTTTCCGGGTATGAAGAAAGGAGATTTTTTAACTGACATATATAAACACTTAAAAAAATTTATTATGGAAAAAAAACGGATGGAGTGGTGTCAGGAAATACTTGAAAATGATTTTTTCTATACCGATACGGATGAACAAATTCAAATTATTGAAATGGTCTACTCGATCATGGAAGGAAAAAGAAAAGATCTGCCATTCGAGATCGATCATGCTTCTTTAGAGGAACAGCTTGATCAAGCTTTACTGGAAGTGATTCGTTCAAGCCACATCCTGTCCATCGATGCCTTGATAACTTTCCGACTTCGCTTTTATATTGAAAAACTTTCATCTTATCTCGAAATTGCCATTGACGAGTACAAAATGGAACAGGATTATCAGTCCTTTATTTTCTATTTGCGTAATTTTTTGGCTGAGCGGTCAGCACAAATGAAATGTATCTATTTGGTGAATGAGGACGGATTTCAATTTTATGATGAACATAAAAACAAAATCAAACGTTCGGATTTAGATAAACGAATAGATCGAAAATTATTGTCTGAGCATCCCGTTTATGTTGATTCAGTTACCATTGCTCCGCTAATTTCAATTGCTCCTGAAATCATCTATTTATATACGGAACAGCCGGAAAACGGGATTATTCAAACGCTAAAAAACATTTTTGAAGAAAAATTAATTATTTTATCTTTGCAGGATTTTTCTTATGACCAAAGAGAAAAATGATCACGTGCATTTATTAAGCGGATATATACTTTACCACGAAAAAAATCATTTCCATTCACTCTGGGGTAGACTGACGCCATTTGGGGGACTATAAAGAAAAATGACTACTTGCATTTTTAGTTTAAAAAACTTATAATACCTACATACTAGTTAAGAGGTATTTTTCTCAAAACGTTGACTGAGTCGACTTGTTATAAAGCAATTTTACTGAGAAAAAATTGACGTTGGGAGCACATCTCAGTTTCTTTTTTAACAATAATTAAATGGATAGAAAAAAGTGATGCAAAGGACAAGGGTCTGTTGTTACGGTTTATAGAGAGGGAAGGACGGTGGAAACTTCCTAACACGAATAATGGACTTACCCCCTTTAAACTTCAACTGTGAAAGATTTTCAAGTAATGGTTGACGGATCCGACCGTTATCGGCTTCTTGAGTCGCAATGGTTTTTTAAACTTTGCGAGAATCAGGGTGGAACCACGGGTATATAAAACTCGTCCCTACTTTTAGGGGCGGGTTTTTTATTTTTCATTAAAAAAGTATAATTTCCAGCTGGGATACTCATTCGACATAGTTGGAAATACACCTTTCTTTAGAAGTGAGTGATCGACAAAGGAGTCCCGAGTCGTTCCTCATCTAAACCAGGTAAAATTTCAAATACTTGAGGAGGCAGTAATCATGTCAGAAAGGATTCAAATTACATTTCCGGATGGAGCAGTGAAGGAGTTTTCAAAAGGTGTAACAATGGAGGAAATTGCTGCATCGATTAGTCCGGGATTGAAGAAAAAAGCCTATGCGGGAAAATTAAACGGATCTTTAATCGATTTGCGTACACCGATTGAGGAAAGCGGCGAAATCCAAATTTTAACTGATAAGGATCCGGAAAGTCTGGAAATTTTGCGCCATAGTACGGCACACTTGATGGCTCAAGCAATTAAACGGTTATATAAGAACGTCAAACTTGGTGTTGGCCCGGTCATTGAAAACGGCTTTTACTATGATATTGATTTAGAGGAATCCATCACCCCGGAAGACCTTCCTAAAATTGAAAAAGAAATGAAAAAAATCGTCAATGAAAATCTTGAAATTGTCCGGAAAGTTGTCAGCCGGGAAGAAGCGATTCAAATGTATAAAGAAATTGGCGATGAATATAAGTTGGAACTGATTGAGGCCATTCCTGAAAATGAAACAGTAACTATCTATGAACAAGGTGAATTTTTCGATCTTTGCCGTGGTGTTCATGTTCCGTCGACAGGAAAAATTAAGGAATTCAAGTTGCTTAGCATTGCCGGTGCCTATTGGCGTGGGGACAGCGACAATAAAATGTTGCAACGGATTTACGGAACTGCCTTTTTTACCAAAGCGGAATTGGATGCCCACTTGAAAATGTTGGAAGAAGCAAAAGAACGCGATCACCGGAAACTTGGAAAAGAATTAGGTATTTTTGCGATCAATCAACTCGTTGGCCAAGGGCTGCCATTATGGTTGCCTAAAGGCGCAACGGTTCGCCGTACAATTGAACGGTATATTGTTGATAAAGAAATCAGTCTTGGCTACGACCATGTGTATACACCGGTTCTTGCCAATGTCGATTTATATAAAACAAGTGGTCACTGGGATCATTATCATGATGATATGTACCCGCCTATGGATATGGGTGACGGTGAAGAATTAGTACTCCGGCCGATGAACTGCCCGCACCATATGATGATTTATAAAAACAGCAAGCATTCCTATCGAGAACTACCAATTCGGATTGCCGAACTTGGGACGATGCATCGTTTTGAAATGAGCGGGGCATTATCCGGACTGCAACGGGTTCGCGGTATGACATTAAATGATGCCCATATTTTCGTTCGTCCGGACCAAATTAAGGACGAGTTCAAACGGGTTGTTACGTTGATTATGGAAGTATATAAAGACTTCAATATTACCGACTTCTCTTTCCGTTTATCCTACCGTGATCCGGAAGATACGAAAAAGTATTTTGATGATGATGAAATGTGGGAAAAAGCACAGAGCATGTTGAAATCAGCAATGGATGATCTAGGTCTTGATTATTTCGAGGCAGAAGGTGAAGCAGCATTCTATGGTCCGAAACTTGATGTCCAAGTGAAAACGGCGATTGGGAAAGAAGAAACTTTGTCAACCATCCAATTAGACTTTTTATTACCGGAACGCTTTGATTTAACTTATGTCGGAGAAGACGGGAAACCGCATCGTCCGGTCGTTATCCATCGTGGTGTTGTTTCAACGATGGAACGGTTTGTCGCTTATTTACTTGAAGAATACAAAGGGGCATTTCCAACATGGCTGGCACCGGTTCAAGTCCAAGTGATTCCGGTATCCCCTGAAATCCATTTTGACTATGCAAAAACCGTTCAAGAAGAGTTGAAAAAGGCCGGTATACGTGTTGAATTGGATGCCCGCAATGAAAAAATGGGTTATAAAATTCGTGAAGCACAAGTTCAAAAAATCCCATACATGCTTGTTGTCGGGGATAAAGAAATGGAAGAAAAAGCCGTCAACGTCCGAAAATACGGAGAACAAAAATCGGAAACAATGGCATTTGATACGTTCTTAGCGCAAATTAAGCAAGAGGCAAGGAAATAGACGCATATTGTTGGACACTGTTGGACACCAGCTCCTTGAGAGTTGGTGTTTTTATCAAACGAACGCATATTTTGTCTGGTGAATTATTTAACAATTTCCCACATTTCGCTCTTATTCCCTACTTTTTTCTAAACAATGTTGTTTTTCTCGTTCTTTTTTGTTATACTACTTTTTGTTGTGTTTGCTTAATAAAAGCGAGCATTGACAATGAAGGATATCTATGCTATATTTAAAAAAGTGAAATTGAATACGGTTTGTGAAAAAGAAGAGGCACCCGCTTCTCACCTGGAGGACGCTTAAGCTGTTAACAGGTTTTGACTGGCAAACGATGATGTGAATGAACACGGAAATCTAATGTGCGGGTGTATGTACCCGCACTTTTTTATATTTGAAATAGTGGGGAATCGCTCTTTTCCAACCAAACCCAAGTATTCACAAAATCCTTTGGAGGTGTCTTAATATTAGCAAAGATATGATGGTCAACGAGGGCATTCGTGCTCGTGAAGTTCGTTTAATTGATGCGAATGGGGAACAATTAGGTATCAAATCAAAAGTTGAAGCCTTGGAAATTGCAGCCCGTAGAAATCTGGATCTTGTTTTAGTTGCTCCAAACGCGAAGCCGCCGGTAGCGAGAATCATGGATTACGGGAAATTTCGTTTTGAGCAACAAAAGAAAGAAAAAGAAGCTCGAAAAAATCAAAAAGTGATCAGTATAAAAGAAGTCCGTTTCAGCCCGACTATTGATGAACATGACTTCAATACAAAATTACGGAATGCCCGGAAATTTTTAGAAAAAGGCGATAAGGTGAAAGCATCTTTACGCTTTAAAGGTCGGGCAATCACCCATAAAGAAATTGGTCAAAAAGTACTGGATCGTCTGGCAGCAGAATGTTCAGATATTGCTGTTATCGAATCAAAGCCAAAAATGGAAGGACGCAGCATGTTCTTGGTACTTGCACCAAAAATTGAAAAGTAATCAAGGAGGAAATTGTTATGCCTAAAATGAAAACGCACAGTGGCTCTTCAAAACGCTTCAAGAAAACAGGAACCGGTAAATTGAAACGTTCCCATGCTTACAGAAGCCATATGTTTGCAAATAAAACACAAAAACAAAAACGGAAACTTCGTAAAGGTACACTTGTATCTTCCGGTGACTATAAACGCATCAAACAAATGATCTAATGATCAGGCTGTGTTGCAGCTTATTTAGTAAGTGAAAATCAACACGAAGAACAGAGTTATTTTAAATAGGTAAGAATTACTAGGAGGTTTTTAAACTATGGCACGTGTAAAAGGTGGTACTGTTACGCGCAGACGTCGTAAAAAAGTACTGAAATTAGCAAAAGGGTACTACGGTTCGAAACATCGTTTATATAAAGTTGCAAATCAACAAGTTATGAAATCGTTAATGTATGCATATCGTGACCGCCGTAAACGGAAAAGTGAATTCCGTAAATTATGGATCACTCGTATTAATGCGGCAGCACGCCAAAACGGTCTTTCTTACAGCCGTTTAATGCACGGGTTAAAACTTGCCGGTATTGAAGTAAACCGCAAAATGCTTGCTGACCTGGCTATTGCAGACCCACAAGCATTTACCCAACTGGCTGATACTGCAAAAGCACAATTAAACAAGTAAAAGGTGGACGGGACTTATTCATTAGAAAAGGTCCCGTTTTCTTTTTGAGGTGAAATATTGGTGCTCCCTTAATAAAGGTGCTTTTTATAAAATACTAACTCACTCAATGACCGGAAACGAGATTTCTCGCAGTAAAGCTTCTTACATAAAAAATCATCATATCTTTACCGGTTTTTGTATAGGCTTAATAGAGAAGCTTCCCTTTGATGATTAAGAATATCAAGTGTTGCAACTTAGAACAATGGGAGGGCAAAAGATGGGTGAAAAAACAAATTATGTGTTATCATTCTTGGAGTTTAGCGGATTTTTCGCACCCGTGGCATTTATTCTCTTTCATATTGTCAGACAATTCCTGTTTATTCCGGCTGTTATTGTATGCTTAGCAGGTGGTCTACTATTTGGTTCCGTGTTTGGCAGTCTTTACTCATTAATTGGCTTAACCATATCCAGTTTTCTCATTTATTTTCTTTTAAAATTGTTCCCAAGTGTTCATAACCGTCTGCATCAAATCAAATTGAAATGGTTCGGACCATATACAAATCTCACCCACGGTCAAATTGCTCTTTTAAAACTGATTCCTTTTATGCATTATCAACTGCTTAGTTATTGTCTTTTGGAGCGAAACAAAAATTTCCAAGATTATGCAGTGGGTTCATTGTATACAAATATACCCGTTGTCATCTTTTATACAGTGTTTGGCCAATTTTTTAATTCCTTTACCCCGACAATGGCCGTCATCTTTCTCATTGCACTATCTGTATTGATTGTGGTCTTGCGGGAAAAATTTGTTGTCATCAAGTGGAAAGACTTCTTTAAAGCAACTTCCTGAGTTTTTTGTAAACCTTTGTAAAGGCAGTTGTTATTCCTCTTATTTTATCCCATTCTTTCACGCCCAAATCTTGTATTCACGGCAGATTTGCGCCACAGTGTGAAAAAGTGCCAAGAAGTGTTTTCTTGGCACTTTTCCTATACGGTAAGATTGGTTCAACTAACCATCAGCGGGATAAAGAAAAACCTGCTGCTGGAGAGTTCACTTTATTATAAAAATCACATTGTTTGATTCGGTAAGTTGTCATCAGAATTAAGGAATTCTTTAATGGGACTTTTCCAATCAATTTTAGCATTTTTATAATGTTGTAAAATATGTTGTTCGACTGTTTTAAAATCATTTTTTGTTAACCCTTTTAATGCTCCCACATCTTTTGGAAAAACAAATATCGAAATAACATCGAATGAATCCGTTGTCGTTCCTAAATATTTTTCACCTTCAAATAGAACCCCTTTATAAGTTAAAGTGAAATTTTTGCGAACATTATTTGGGTCATCCAGAAAATAAAACCGTTTTTGCTCATGGGCAAGTTCGAGTTTCCGCTTTGGATGTAACAAATAACGGATCCCGCTATATATAAGGAGAAGAATGATCATCAGAAAGATAATACGAATTAATAGTCCCATATAAATGCCTCCTTGATAGATGTTTCTATACGCAAAACAATTATCCTTCCGTTCATATTACTAATGCTACGAAATGGAAGGAAAAAGGTTTCAGTTTTTGTTTCTTTTGATATAATTTTTTTAGTACTTTTTTGACAAGGAGAATCCAAGATGAATGACCAATTAAAAGTAAAATTAATAAAAGAAGATGCCAAATTACCTCAGTATGCCAATCCGGGTGATGCCGGATTAGATTTATTTTCAGTAGAGGAGAAAATAATTAAACCGGGTGAGTTTGAATTAATTTCTACCGGAATAAGTCTTGAATTGCCACCCGGAACTGAAGCACAAGTTCGTCCAAGAAGCGGACTGGCACTAAAACACGGGATAACCTTACTAAATAGCCCCGGTACCATTGATGAAGGATATAGGGGGGAAGTGAAAGTAATGTTAATCAACCATGGGAAGAAAGAATTTAAGGTAGAAAAACATATGCGCATAGCCCAAATGGTCGTCGCACCGGTAACCAGGATGAACGTCATTGAAGTGGAGGAAATTTCTGATTCCGTAAGAGGAGAGGGCGGATTCGGGTCGACAGGATGGTAATCGTCCGCCATTTTGCAACCGGGAATTTGCTAAAAGGAATTGAGCATAATTGTTAGCTAAAATTTGAACGAGTATCATGTTTTTCAATTTAGGAGGGATCGATTTGATAAAATTAGATGAAACATTATTGATGTTGAAAGAGTTAACCGATGCAAAAGGAATTCCCGGAAATGAACGGGAAGTACGTGAGGTCATGAAAAAATACATATCACCTTTTGCTGATGAAATAACCTATGATGGCTTAGGAAGCTTAATTGCTAAAAAAGTTGGTGAAGGCACCGGTCCAAAAATCATGCTTAGCAGTCATTTGGATGAAGTAGGATTTATGGTCACGAATATTGATGATAAAGGATTCATCCGGTTTCAAACAGTTGGCGGTTGGTGGAGTCAAGTCATGCTGGCTCAACGTGTCACCGTTGTTACTTCAAAAGGTGAATCGATTACCGGCGTCATTGGATCAAAACCACCACATATTTTACCTTTAGAAGTACGAAAGAAACCGTTCGATGTGAAAGATATGTTTATAGATATCGGAGCAACCTCCAAAGAAGAAGCAACTTCATGGGGGGTACGACCGGGAGATATGATCGTCCCTTATTTCGAATTCACCGTAATGAAAAATGAAAAATTCCTGCTTGCCAAAGCTTGGGATAATCGAATTGGCTGTGCGGTAGTTATCGATGTATTGAAAAACTTACAAAAGGAAAAACATCCAAATATCGTTTACGGTGTTGGAGCGGTTCAGGAAGAAGTCGGCCGCCGTGGGGCAAAAACTGCAGCTTATCAAATTGAACCGGATATCGGTTTTGCATTAGATGTCGGAACAGCAGGGGACACACCGGGCATAACGGAAAAAGAATCGCTCAGCAAACTGGGAGACGGACCACAAATAATCATTTATGATGCTACATTGGTTTCCCATAAAGGTTTACGTGAGTTTGTGACAAGTGTAGCGGATGAACTGAACATTCCTTATCAGTTTGAATCCATTCCGGGTGGGGGAACAGATGCCGGTTCTATTCATCTGGTAAAATCCGGTGTACCATCGATGGCGATTACCATATCGACACGTTACCTTCATTCCAATGCCAGCATCATTCACAGGGATGATTATGAAAATACGGTAAAATTATTAACGGAACTTGTAAAGCGATTGGATCGAAAGACTGTAAATAAAATTAAGTTTGAATAAGTGAAGACGAAAAGAACCGGTGAAGTTGCCCGGTTCTTTTTTGCTCTTATAATTAAAAAACGATTTAAACGAATTTGCCATAATCCGGAACGGCAATGGTATCAAATTCATTGACAAGCTTTGTTAATCCCTGTTCAAGCTCCTCGCCTTCCATTGGCAATCCGTGACCTGTTACAGCTACTCGAGGGTGTAAGGCAGCTAATTTTTCCACCGATTTTTTGGCTAGTTGCCAATCAGTTGTTAAATAACGGGGGGGTCCGTTCACTTCCCGTTCCTGGACAAGTACTTTTGCAAGTGAATCTTGCTTTACGGTAATGAAAGCATCACCGGCAATTAAGGTTCGATCTTTTTCACGGAATAAAGAAATATGTCCGTCTGAATGTCCCGGTGTATGAATCCATTTCCATTCGGACAAATGCGGTAATTCTCCGTTATCCTGGAGAGGCTTCACGTGATTGCCTAAGTGTACTCCTTCATTCGGGAACATTGGCGATATTTTTGCAACAAGGCCACCCTCAACCGTTCCGTCCGGGTCCGGATAATTTTTTTGCCCGGTTAAATATGGAATTTCCAATGGATGTGCGTATACAGGAACATCCCATTGAGTAAGTAATTTTTCTATTGAGCCAACATGGTCAAAATGTCCGTGAGTTAAAATGATGGCTTCCGGTTTTGCATTTTCGCCAAATATTTCTTCAACAATTTCAAAAATCTTTTTTTCTGATTCAGGCATTCCTGTGTCTATTAAGACAAAATCGTTGCTTGTCCGAACCATCGCAATATTGACGATTTGAATGGTGTAGGAAAAAACTCCCTCCGCCACTTGTTGGACAAGGCCATTTGTTAACGATGTCATCGGTATAAACTTTCCATCCATCGTTTGATTTTCTTGCCGGTGTTCCATTATTTATTTAATCCTTCTTCTAGATTTTCCAGCATCATTTTTTGCTCATTTGGATCTGCATTTTGCCAAATTACTTCAAATAAGACACCAAGTCCCGGAAGCATTTTTTCTTCACCGACTTGAATAGCATCAACAATCGTTTCTCGCAATTGATCTTGTGAATTACCTGCAATATTTTCTTTAACCGCATTTCGTAAATTGAAGTTCATGATTTCAGCCTCCTCTTTAATTTGCTAATAAGAAAAGTATAAATTTTTCAATTTCTACTTTCCTAACGCATACGTGCTCTTGCGGCTTTGCTTTTGCTCGGACACCCGAGTTTTCTTTATCAACGTTATTGTTTTACTTTTTGTGGTGTATTATGTATAAGGAATTCGATATAATGAAAAATATCGTTAGAACAATTATCTGAAGGAGAAACATATGAAATTTATTCAATCCAAAAAAAATGAAAAAGTAAAACAGTGGAAGAAACTGCTGACGAGAAAAGAGCGGGATAAATCCGGTTTGTTTATTATTGAAGGGGAACATTTGGTTGAAGAGGCCCATTCAGCTGAACAAATTGTCGAGCTGATTGTCACCGAACAACATTATGCAAAATTGCCAAAAACAAAATTTGGAGGTATCGATTTATTCGTAATCGCCAACGAAATAGCAAAAGTGATTTCGGATACAGAAACGTCACAGGGCATTTTTGCTGTCTGCAAACAACCGGAATCAAGGAGAGTAGAAGGAAAAACATGGTTATTAATTGATGCTGTACAAGACCCGGGTAATATCGGGACAATGATTCGGACTGCAGATAGTGCCGGTCTTGATGCCATCATTGTTGGAGAGGGTAGTGTAGATATTTATAATGCAAAAGTGTTACGTGCGGCTCAAGGAAGTCATTTCCATTTACCCATCATTCGAGGCAACCTGCATCAATGGATTGAAAAACTGGAGCAAAATAACATCCCGGTCTATGGTACCGCACTGAAAAATGCTGTATCAATGTATGAAGTGACACCGGTTGATAAGTTTGCATTAATCGTCGGGAATGAAGGGCAAGGCGTGAATGAAGAGCTGTTAAGGAAAACAGTGAAAAATTTATACATCCCGATTTACGGAAAAAGTGAATCATTAAATGTATCAGTTGCAACCGGAATCCTCCTTTATTATTTAAGAAGACGATAATTTTTCGTTCATGCCCATTGCTATTCCGTCAAAGTCTCGCTATAATAATAAAATAAATTAATCCATATAAAAGTAATGATTGAGGCTCATTCGTTTGGGTCATTTTGCTCAAGGGAGAAAATGCCGCGACTGGAAGCATTTTTAGCAAAATCCAAATGAACCTTCACCTCATGAACTCTCATCGGGACCACTTCTACATTTATACATACCTGAGAAGTGTAAAGATCGAGCGGGAAGACCGTTATGTGAATGAAGTTGGACGCAATTGGACCGTAAATATGGGTGATTGCGTCAATAAGGGTGGTACCGCGACCATAATCCTCGTCCCTTTACGGATGGGGGTTTTTTATTTTGTGTAAAAATAGGAGGTTACAATCGTGAAAGAACGTTTACAAGAGCTAAGACAAGAAGTATTGGAAAAAATTTCACAAGCAACGGACTTAAAACAACTAAACGATGTCCGGGTTGCTTATTTAGGAAAAAAAGGCCCGATTACCGAAGTGTTGCGTGGGATGGGAAGCCTTTCTGCAGAAGAACGTCCGGTCATTGGAGCGCTTGCCAATGAAGTACGGGAAGAAATATCTACTCAGCTGGAAGCAAGAAAAGCAGAATTGGAAGAAGAAGCTATTCAGAAGAAATTGGCTGAAGAATCCATCGATGTGACATTGCCGGGACGACCGGTCAACCACGGCAGTCACCATCCATTAACGAAGGTTATTCAAGAAATTGAGGATTTATTTATCGGGTTGGGCTATTCGATTGCGGAAGGTCCGGAAGTGGAAACCGACTACTACAATTTTGAAGCCCTAAATTTACCAAAAGACCATCCGGCTCGTGATATGCAAGATTCTTTCTATATCACGGAGGAAATTTTATTACGGACGCAAACATCACCGGTTCAAGCACGGACAATGGAAAAATTTAAAGGCAAAGGACCGATTAAAATTATTTGCCCTGGAAAAGTATACCGCCGCGATAATGACGACGCGACTCACTCTCATCAATTTATGCAAATTGAAGGATTGGTCGTTGATGAAAACATCCGCATGAGTGATCTGGTCGGTACATTAGAGATTTTCGCGAAAAAAATCTTTGGTGAAGAACGGGAAATTCGTCTTCGTCCAAGTTTTTTCCCATTCACAGAACCGTCTGTTGAAATGGACATTACATGTAAAATTTGCAGTGGGGAAGGTTGCCCCGTATGTAAAGGAACCGGTTGGATTGAAATACTCGGTGCTGGCATGGTGCATCCGAATGTTTTACGTATGAGCGGTTTTGATCCGGAAAAATATACCGGTTTTGCGTTCGGGATGGGACCGGAGCGGATTGCCATGTTGAAATACGGTGTGGATGATATCCGAAATTTCTATATCAATGATGTCCGATTCTTAAAACAATTTTTCGCAGCCGATATTCCAGTTTCAACAGAGTCAAGTACCAAAGCAGTTTTTGAACAAAGCGGCATCCTTGGCAGCGAATAAAAATCTTAAAAAATCTATAACAGTGTGTAGGAGGAATAATTGATGCTTGTTTCATATAAATGGCTCGGGTCATATGTCGATGTTAGTGACGTGACTCCGGAAGAACTTGCGGAGAAAATTACGAGAACGGGAATTGAAGTGGAAGGAATTGAACAAAAAGGAGCAACAATGAAAAATATTGTTGTCGGTCATGTACTGACTTGTATCGATCACCCAAATTCCGACCATCTTCATCTTTGCCAAGTGGATATTGGAGAAGGGGAGCCGGTTCAAATTATATGCGGTGCCCCGAATGTCGCAGCCGGACAAAAGGTGATTGTCGCAAAACCGGGTGCAAGAATAGGTGGCAATGTAAAAATCAAAAAAGGAAAAATCCGCGGAGAAATCTCGAACGGAATGATTTGCTCCTTACAAGAGCTTGGAATTGAAGGGAAAGTCGTACCAAAAGAATATGCGGATGGGATTTATGTGTTACCGGAAGATGCAAAAGTTGGTAGCGATGCCCTTGCCCTGCTAAATATGGATGATTCGGTGCTTGAACTCAGTCTTACACCGAACCGGGCCGATTGTATGAGTATGATTGGTGTCGCTTATGAAACAGCAGCGATTTTAGGAAAAAAAGTAAAACTGCCGAAAATCACACTCGCACCAAGCGGCGAAAAGGCGAGCGACTACATTTCGGTTAAAGTAGATACGCCGGAAGATGCTCCGTTATATACGGCAAAAGTAATCAAAAATGTAAAAATTGGTCCGTCACCTTTATGGCTGCAAACAAAACTGATGGCTGCCGGAATTCGTCCCCATAATAATGTGGTCGATGTCACAAACTTTATTTTATTAGAATATGGTCAACCGCTTCACGCCTTTGATTATAACCGTCTTGGCTCAAAAGAAATCCTTGTACGCCGAGCAAAGGTAGGAGAAAAAATCATTACCTTGGACGATGCTGAACGCACATTAACCTCTGAACATCTTGTCATTACGAATGGGCAAGAACCGGTTGCTTTAGCCGGTGTCATGGGCGGCGCTAATTCAGAAGTTACTAATGATACATCTACTATATTACTGGAATCAGCGTACTTTGATAGCCATGTCATCCGGAAAGCTTCGAAAGACCATGGACTTCGTAGTGAAGCAAGCAGTCGCTATGAAAAAGGCATTGATCCATTGCGCGTCCGAGAAGCTTCGGAACGGGCTTGTGCCTTAATTGCTGAAATTGCCGGTGGAGAAGTGCTGGATGGTATGGTTGTCCATGATACATTAAATATTGAACCGGTCACGGTCACAATCGAACGGGCAAAAGTAAATCAATTTTTAGGTACCAATTTATCTGTAGAAACCGTTGCAAACATTTTGGCAAGATTGCAATTCCCGTATAAACAAGATGGCGATGCATTCGTTGTTGACATTCCTTCGCGACGATGGGACATCACGATTAAAGAGGACCTATACGAAGAAATTGCCCGAATATACGGATACGATAATATTCCGAAAACACTTCCCGACGGCGCACAAACGGCAGGTGGCTTAACTCCTTATCAAAAGAAACGAAGGATTGTTCGGGAAATATTAGAGGGAGCAGGTCTTAATCAAGCGGTCACTTACTCATTAACAAGTGAAGAGAAGTTCGCACATTTCACATTGGAAAAATCGGCGCCAATTAAATTAGCAATGCCGATGAGTGAAGAACATGCGATATTAAGACTTAGCTTATTGCCACATTTATTGGATGCGGTCGCCTATAACAAAGCAAGAAAAAATGACCATGTTGCCTTGTTTGAAACAGGTGCTGTGTTTATTTCACAAGGGGAAAACATCCAACCGAAAGAAAGTGAACATCTTGCCGGTGTCATGACCGGGCTTTATGTCAACCATCCTTGGCAAGGCGAAAAACGGGTGGTCGATTTCTATGTGGTCAAAGGAATTTTGGAAGCCTTATTTGAAAAACTACAAGTTCATTCACGGATTCGTTATGAAAAAGCCAATATCGACGGGATGCATCCCGGTCAAACCGCAACAATATTGTTGAATGATGAGAAAATCGGTTTTGTCGGGAAAATTCATCCAAATATGGAAAAACAATACGATGTGAAAAATGTTTTTGCCTTTGAACTTGATTTAGAACAATTGTTAAATACGGAAACAGCACCATTGGCCTATGAAGCAATCCCAAGATTTCCAAGTATCTCCAGGGATATTGCATTAATTGTCGACAAAGAAAAATCAGCCGGTGAACTGGAACAAATCATTACTGAAGCAGGTGGAAAATTATTAAAAGAAGTAAAAGTATTCGACGTTTACCAAGGCGATAAAGTTGAAGCCGGGAAAAAATCCGTTGCTTTCACCCTTACGTATCTTGACCCTGAAAGAACCCTAACCGACGATGAAGTAACCAAAGTGCATGAGAAAGTATTGGCGGCACTTCATGAAAAAGCAGGTGCAGAGTTAAGAAAATAGATAAAAACCGTAGCTGTCCGATCAAAAGGCGACCAAAAGAAACCCGGTCACCCTTTCTGATGGGACAGTTTTCGTTTATATATCCGAAAGGCGAGTCAACTAAATCATTTATAATCGTTTGTGCTTAACATCTCTCGTTTGGAAATCAACTTCTAAAACAGTAATGAAAAATGAATTTCCCTTCCCAATTCTTTTTATTTCATGCTATGATAAAAAAGGATGCTGACGATTGGAGGTATGAACTTGTCAGACAAACAAAAGAATCGCATTCCCGTTGAAATATATGGACAAAATTATATGATTGTTGGAACCGAGTCACCGGAACATATTCGTAAGGTTGCCGAACTGGTGGATGAAAAAATGAAAGAAATTAAAAATAAAAATGCTGCATTAGATACTAGTAAATTGGCCGTTTTAACAGCGGTTAATGCAGTGAATGAATATTTACTAATCAAAGAAAAACTTGAGGTGTTGGAAAGGGAACTCCGAAATAACGGAAATGAGAGGTAACAAGTCATTTCTGTTTCCAACCGATTTTTTATTGAAACAATGAATTGATATTGATATAGATTGCTAGGAAAAACTAAGGCTAAAGGGTTGACAAGTATGTTCAGTATGATTTTACTTTTCCTTTTTTTTATGGGATTTATTATTGGTTTAAAAAGAGGTTTCATTTTACAAGCCATTCATTTAACCAGCTTTTTTATCGCCTTTTTTATTGCAGTGATGTACTACAAAGACCTTGCTGTACGTTTAACCTTGTGGATTCCTTATCCGACTATAAGTGATAATGACACATTGCAATTAATACTGGGAGCGGTGAATGCCGAACAGGCTTTTTATCGGGGAATCGCCTTTTTTATCATCTTTTTTGCTGTCAAAATCGTTTTACAAATTATCGGTTCGATGTTGGATTTTGTTGCCAGATTTCCAATTATCAGGCAACTGAATGTTTGGGCCGGCGGGATTTTAGGTTTTCTGGAAATTTATTTAATCTCATTTTTGATTTTATATATGATGGCTCTTCTTCCAATTGGAAAAGTGCAAACATGGATCGATCAATCGTGGGTGGCTAAAGCTGTTATTGAACACACGCCAATCCTATCGCAACAACTTTATCGGATGTGGTTTTGAAAGAATTGTAATGTCCTCATTTACCCCGCACAAACGGTCACTAAATCTTCCTTCTGTGGTAAGTTAAATCAGAGATGGAAAAAAGGAAGACAAGTGTCCAATGGGTTTAACTAACCATCAGTGTTACAACTGATGGTTAGTTTCACTTTATCCTGCCTTAACGGGCAGTAAATCTTCCTCTTGTAGCTTAAGT
Organism: Caldibacillus sp. 210928-DFI.2.18; assembly: GCF_020554505.1. Lineage (NCBI taxonomy): Bacteria > Bacillati > Bacillota > Bacilli > Caryophanales > Bacillaceae > Caldibacillus > Caldibacillus sp. 210928-DFI.2.18. The sequence continues at coordinate 206 of NZ_JAJCHL010000013.1, read as the reverse complement.
TAAATCAGAGATGGAAAGGAGGAAGATAAGTGCCCGTAAGTGCCCGATTGGTTCAACTAACCATCAGCGGGAAGAAAACCCCGCTGATGGAAGTTTCACTTTATCCCGCACAAACGGTCACTAAATCTTTCTCTTGTAGCTTAAGTTAAACCAGAGATGGAAAGGAGGAAGATAAGTGCCCGTAAGTGCCCGATTGGTTCAACTAA